>JBEGMS010000111.1:0-8377 GCA_041182985.1 Actinomycetota bacterium | reverse complement strand
CCTGGTCGTGATGGGCATCGCCGCCGCCGAGGTCGTCGTCGGCCTCGGCCTGGTGGTCGCGATGACGCGCCGCGAGATGGTCCTCGACACCGACGAGCTGAGGTCGATGAGCGGATGACCGGCCTCGTCTGGACCGCGCTCGCCCTGCCGCTCGCCGGCGCCGTGCTCCTGGCCGTGCTCGGCACGCGCCTGCCCGCCCGCGGCGCGGGCTGGATCGCCTCGCTCGTGATGCTGGCCGCGTTCGTCTGCTCGGCGATCGCGACGATCATGCTCGCGACCCGGCCGCACGAGGAGCGCGCGGTCGTGCAGACCGCGTGGACGTGGCTGACCGCGGGGAGCTTCCAGGTCGGGCTCGACATCTGGTTCGACGAGCTCACGGCGGTGATGCTGCTCGTGGTCACCGGCATCGGCTTCCTGATCCACGTCTACTCGATCGGCTACATGAAGGGCGACGAGCAGGAGCGGCGCTTCTTCGCCTACCTCAACCTGTTCGTCTTCTCGATGCTGCTGCTCGTGGTCGCCGGCGACCTCGTGCTCCTGCTCGCCGGCTGGGGCCTCGTCGGCCTCTCGTCGTACCTGCTGATCGGCTACTGGCACCAGAAGCCGTCGGCGGTCAAGGCGGCCAAGAAGGCGTTCGTCATGAACGCGATCGGCGACGTCGGCCTCGCGCTCGGCATCTTCCTGCTCTTCATCGAGCTCGGCACGACCGCGTACGCGGGCGTCTTCGCGGGCGCCGCCTCGCTCGACTCGTGGACGGCCACCGTCGCCGCGCTCCTGCTCCTCGTCGGCGCGCTCGCGAAGTCCGCGCAGCTGCCGCTCCACACCTGGCTGCCCGACGCGATGGAGGGCCCGACCCCCGTCTCCGCGCTGATCCACGCGGCCACCATGGTGACCGCGGGCGTGTACCTGATCGCCCGCATGAACCCGCTCTTCCACGCGGCGCCCTACGCGCTCGAGACGATCGTGGTGATCGGCGTCCTGGGCCTCCTGATGGCCGGCGCGATCGCGCTCGTCCAGACGGACATCAAGCGCATCATCGCCTTCTCGACGATGAGCCAGATCGCCTACATGTTCGTCGGCGTCGGGCTCGGCGCGTACTGGGCCGGCATCTTCCACCTGTTCACGCACGCCTTCTTCAAGGCGCTCCTGTTCATGGGCGCCGGCCTCGTGATCCACGCGCTGCACGGCGAGCAGGACGTCCGCAACATGGGCGGGCTGCGCTCCGTCCTGCCGAAGACCTACTTCTGCATGCTGATCGGCGCGCTCGCCCTGGTCGGCATCTTCCCGCTGTCCGGCGGCTTCTCGAAGGACGCGATCCTCTCGTCGGCCCTCGAGGTGGGGACGCCGCTGGCCTGGGTCGCCTACATCGGCGGCCTCGCCGGCGCGCTCCTGACCGGCATCTACACGTTCCGGCTGATGTTCCTCGTCTTCCACCGGCGGATGTCGCCGTACGCGGAGGCGGTCGCCCCGAAGTCGGTCAAGCACCACGGCGAGGGCCCGAGCTCGATGCTGTGGCCGGTCTACATCCTCACGATCGGCGCGGCCGTGGTCGGGTTCCTGCAGATCCCCGGCCTGACCCACGTCTTCTTCGACTGGCTCGAGCCGATCGCGCCGGGCGGCATGGTCGAGCCGAGCGCGGCCCAGGAGTGGCTGACCACCCTCGTCGCCGTCTCGATCGGCGTCGCCGGGATCGCCATCGCCGGGCACCTCTACCTGCGCGAGTCGGACGTGACCGAGCGGATGCGCCTCGGCCGCGGCCGGCTGATCGACCACGCGCTCGAGCGCCGGCTCTACTGGGACGACCTCTACGAGGTCGCCTTCGAGCGGCCCGCGCAGTGGCTCGCGGCCTTCCTGCGCCGCGACGTCGACCGGCCCGCGCTGGGCTGGCTGCCGACCGACGGCCTCGGCACCTTCACCGCCTTCCTCGGCCGCAGCGTCAGCGTGATCGAGAACGGCGTCGTGCGCTCGTACGCCCTGGTCATCGCCCTCGGCGTGGCCGGGATCCTCCTCGCCCTCCTGGTGCGCGCCGCATGATCACCGCCACCACGCTCATCACCGTGCCGCTGATCGCGGGCATCGTGATCCTGATCGTGCCGTTCGCGCAGCGCCTCGCCGGCTACCTGGCCCTGCTCGTCGCGCTCGGGATGGTCGGTGCGGTCGTCGGCTTCATCTACCGCTTCCAGCCGATGGCGGGCTACCAGTTCGGCGACGACGCCGAGTGGATCCCGCAGCTCGGCATCCGCTGGAGCGTCGGCCTCGACGGCGTCGGCCTCGCCATGACCGCGGTCACCGCGCTCGTCGTCGCCTGCGCGCTCGGCTACGGCCTGTGGGCGGGCCGCGACCGCACCCACGCCACCTTCGGGCTGATCCTGATCACCGAGGCGTTCCTGTTCCTCGTCTTCGCGGCGCGCGACCTGTTCGTGTTCTACGTCGGCTTCGAGGGCATGCTGATCCCGCTGCTCGTCCTGCTCGCCGTGTGGGGCGGGGAGGACCGCCGCCGGGCCACCGTGCAGGTGGTCGCGTACACCGCCTTCGGCACGCTCCTGATGCTGGTCGCGATCCTCTGGCTCGGCCTGACCGCGCCCGGCGGGCCCGACTTCTCGATGGCCGCCGCGGTCGGCCGTGGCAACGACCTGGTCTTCTGGGCCTTCGCCCTCGCCTTCGCGATCAAGTCGCCGCTGTTCCCCCTCCACGGCTGGGTGCTGCCCGCCTACCGCCAGTCCTCGCCCGAGGTCGCGGCCGTCCTGTCGGGCGTCGCCTCGAAGGCCGGCGGCTTCGCCTTCCTCGCCGTGCTCGTCCCGCTCTTCCCCGAGCAGTCGGCGCGCTACGCGTGGCTGTTCATCGCGCTCGGCCTGATCGGCTTCCTGTGGGGCGCGCTGCTCGCCTTCCGCCAGCCGGACGGCCGTGGCGTGATCGCCTACTCGTCGATCGCGCAGATGTCGTTCGTCGTGCTCGGCATCTTCCTGCTCAACGCGCAGGGCTCGACGGGGGCGACCTTCCAGATGGTCAACCACGCGCTCGTCTCGGCCGCGCTGTTCCTGCTCGCCGGCTGGCTCGAGACCCAGGCCGGCTCCGGTGACTTCCGCAAGCTCGGCGGCCTCGCCCGCAGCCGCCCGGTGCTCGCCACCGTGGCCCTCGTCCTGGGCATGGCCGCGCTCGCCGTGCCCGGCTCGAGCGTGTTCGCCTCCGAGTTCCTGATCCTGCTCGCCGCCTTCGCCGACGCCTGGTGGCTCGGGGCGATCGCCTCCGTGGGCATCGTCCTCGCGGCGATGTACATGCTGCGCTGGATCTCGGCGGTCCTGCATGAGCGCGAGGGCGACCTCGTCGGCCAGCTGCGCCCGCCCGACCTGCGCAGCGGCGCCCTGCTCGCGATCCTCCCGCTCGCGCTTGCCCTGATCGCGCTCAGCGTCGCGCCCGCGCAGCTGACCGAGCGCGTCGACCCGTCGTCGCAGATGATGGTCGCCGGCGCCTACGGGGAGAAGGAGGCGCGGTGATCGAGTCCCCGAACGTCGACGTCCTCGCGATCGCCCCGGAGATCGCGCTGCTCGTCGGGGCCTCGCTGGTCCTGATGGTGGCCGCGTTCCTGCGCGGCCGCGACCGCGGCATCGGCATCGTCCTCGGCATCGCCGCCTTCGCCGTCAGCGCGGGCTTCGCGATCGCCGCCTGGGGCGATCCCCCGACCGTGACGATCGCCGAGGCCCTTCAGGTCGACCAGCTGACCCAGGCCGTGCGCATCCTCGTCGCCGGCTGCGGCATCCTGACGCTGCTCGTCGCGCTCGGCTGGCCGCGGATGCGCGAGGCGGGCGCCGAGTACGCCGCGATCCTCCTCTTCGCCGCGACCGGCATGACGCTGATCGCGGGCTCCAACTCGTTCGTGACGCTGTTCGTCGCGCTCGAGCTGTTCTCGATCTCGCTCTACGTCCTCTGCGCCTTCGACCGCACCTCGAAGGCCTCGCTCGAGAGCGGCTTCAAGTACCTCGTGCTGGGCACGATCGGCTCGATCATCCTCGTCTACGGCGCCGCCTTCCTCTACGGGGCGACCGGCTCGTTCCAGTTCGACGGGGTCGCGGCGGGCCTCGCGGAGGCGGAGCCCGGCTCCTGGCTGGTGGTCCTCGGGGTCGTCCTCGTCCTCGCCGGCCTGCTCTTCAAGATCGGCGCGCTGCCCTTCCACATGTGGGTCCCCGACGTCTACGAGGGCGCCCCGACCAGCATCACCGGCTTCATGGCCGCGGCCACCAAGATCGCCGCCTTCGTGGCGCTGGCCCGCGTGATCGCCGAGCCGCTCGCCCCGGTCCGCGACACCTGGGAGCCGGTCCTTGTGGCGGTCGCCGTGGCCACGATCATCGTCGGCAACGTCGCCGCCCTCGTCCAGGACAACGTCAAGCGGATGCTCGCCTACTCGTCGATCGCCGCGGCCGGCTTCGGCCTGATCGCGATCATCGTCGGCGGCGAGGCGGGCTCGCGCGCCCTGCTCTTCTACCTCGCCGCCTACGCCCCGATGGCGATAGGCGCCTTCGCCGTCATCACGCTCCACGAGCGCGATCACCACGGCACCACGACGCTCGACTCGATCCGCGCCTGGGGCTTCGAGCGGCCCTTCGCCGGCCTCGCGATGGTCGTCTTCCTGCTCGGCTTCGCCGGCTTCCCGCTGACGGCCGGCTTCCTCGGCAAGTTCCTCGTCGCGGGCAGCGCCGTCGAGTCGGGCTGGGCCTGGCTGGCCGTGGTCGGCGCGATCGGCTCCGTGATCGGCATCGCCTACTACCTGCGCGTGATCCTGGCGATGTACGACCGCTCGGCGCGCAGCGGCGTGCACGCGGCCGGTGCGCCCGGCCTCGCCTCGGTCTCGATCGCGATCGCGCTCTGCCTCGCCCTGGTCATCGCCGGCGGCGTCCTGCCGGGCATCGGGATCGACTGGGCCGGCGAGGCCGCCAGGGTCCTCGCCGCCGGCCGCTAGCGGCGCCGTCAGCGCCTAGGATCAGCACCTGCACCGTCGACGCGGGAGGACCCGATGCCCGAGAACACCACCATCACCTGGTACGGCCACGCCACCTGGGGCGTCCAGACGCCCGGCGGCGTCCACGTCGTCGTCGACCCGTGGATCGGCGGCAACCCGGCGAGCCCGGCGAGCGCCGAGGGTCTCGCGGGTGACGTCGTGCTGGTCACGCACGGCCACGGCGACCACATCGCCGACGCGGTCGCCGTCGCCGAGCGCGGCGGGGCGACGGTGATCGCCCAGTACGAGATCGGCTCCTGGCTCGGCGAGCAGGGCGCCGCGGACGTGATCGGCATGAACACGGGCGGCACCGTCGAGGTGCGCGGCCTCAAGGTGACGATGACGCAGGCCTTCCACTCGAGCGCCCTACCCGATGGCGGCTACGGCGGCGACCCGGTCGGCTACGTGGTCGAGCTCGAGTCGGGCCAGCGCATCTACATCGCGGGCGACACCGGGGTCTTCGGCGACATGGCGCTGATCCGCGAGCTGTACGCGCCCGTGCTCGCGATTCTCCCGATCGGCGACCTCTTCACGATGGGCCCCTTCCAGGCCGCGCACGCCGTGCGCCTGCTCGGGGTGCAGCACGTCCTGTGCTCGCACTGGGGCACCTTCGACGCGCTCACCGGCACGCCCGACCAGCTCGAGGCGGAGCTCGCGAAGCTCGGCCTCGGCCAGGTGGCCGTGCACCGGCTCGCCCCGGGCGACGCCCTCTAGGCCGTGACCTACTCGATCGTCGCATGGGATCGCGAGACCGGCGATCTCGGCTGCGCGGTGGCCTCGAAGTTCCCGGCCGTCGGCGCAGTCGTCCCCGCGGTCGAGGCCGGTGTGGGAGCCATCGCCACCCAGTCGTTCGTCAATGCCCGGTACGGCCCGGACGGGCTTGCTCTGCTTCGTGCCGGACGACCGCCGGAGGCGGTTGTGCGCCAACTGACGGACGCCGATGACGGCCGCGACGTGCGCCAGTTGGGGATCGTCGACGCGCAGGGGCGGTCGGCCACGTTCTCGGGGGAGGGCTGCCTCGCATGGGCCGGCGGGGTCGCGGGCGACGGGTACGCGATCCAGGGCAACATCCTCGCCGGCGACGCAGTGGTGGCGCGCATGGAGGCGGCGTGGCTGAGCGGTGCGGGGATCCCGTTGTCCGACCGACTGCACGCCGTGCTGCAGGCGGGGGATCTGGCCGGCGGGGACCGGCGTGGACGGCAATCGGCGGCTCTGGTCGTTCAGCGCGTCGGGGCCGGATACGGCGGCGCGACGGGCAAGCTCGTCGATCTGCGGGTCGATGACCACGTCGACCCCGTGCCGGAGATCCGCCGCCTGCTCGACATCCACCAGCTGCTGTTCGGGTCGACACCCGCGGAGGAGTGGGTTTCGATCGATGCCGTCACGGCCGGGCGGATCCGCGCGGCGCTTTGCGCAAGCGGGATCGACGTCGCCGTCGAGGGCGTCTTCGATGTCGAACTGGAGCACGCGCTCCGTGAATGGGTGGTCAACGAGAATCTCGACGAGCGCTGGTGGGGTGGCGACCGGATCGACCCGGTCGTCTTGGCGCACCTGCTCCGCTAGACGATCTTCAGCGGCTTGCGGATGCGCTGCACGGGATCCTGCGTGCGCATCGAATGCAGGCGCTCGGCCAGCTCGCGGATCGCCACGGCGGCGGGGGAGTCGGGCTGCGAGACCGTGAACGGCACGCCGATGTCGCCGCCCTCGCGCAGCGCAGGCTCGAGCGGGATCTGGGCGAGCAGCGGCACGTCGAGGTGGCCGGCGAGCGAGGCGCCGCCGCCCGACCCGAACAGCTCGTCCTTCTCGCCGCAGCACGGGCAGACGCGGTAGGCCATGTTCTCGACGACGCCGACGACGCGCATGTTGACGCGCTCGGAGACCGCGGCGGCCCGCTCGGCGACGCGCTGGGCGGCGGCCTGCGGGGTGGTCACGACGACGGCCTCGCTGTGCGGCAGCAGGCTGCCGAGCGAGATCGCGACGTCGCCGGTGCCCGGGGGCATGTCGATCAGGAGCACGTCGAGCTCGCCCCAGTGGACGTCGGAGAGGAACTGCTGCATCGCCTTGTGCAGCATCGGCCCGCGCCAGAGGACGGCGCCGCCCTCGTCCATGAAGTAGCCGATCGAGATCGTCTTGAGGCCGTGGGCGACGGGCGGCACGATCATGCTGTCGACGGTGACGGGGCGCTGGTGGATGCCGAGCATCCCGGGCACCGAGAAGCCGTAGATGTCGGCGTCGATCACGCCCACCTCGAGGCCCATCTGCTGGAAGGCGATCGCGAGGTTGACCGTGAGCGACGACTTGCCGACGCCGCCCTTGCCGGAGGCCACCGCGATGATCCGCGTCCGCGGCGAGACGGAGAGCTCGCCGGCGGGCTGCGGCGGGCGGCCGCCGCGCAGGCGCGTGGCGAGCTGGGCGCGCTCGTCCTCGGACATGCTCGTGAAGTCGACGTGGACGGAGGTGACGCCCTCGACCGTCTGGACCTCGCGGCGTACGTCCTGGTCGATCGTGGCCTTGAGCGGGCAGCCGGGGATCGTGAGGGCGACGCCGACCGTGACGTCGCCGGCCTCGCCGATCGCGATCTGCCGCACCATCTGCAGCGTGACGAGGTCCTGCTTGAGCTCGGGGTCGATGACCCGGGTCAGCGCCTCGCGGACCTGCTCCTCGGTGATCGCCATGGACGAAGGCTACCCGTTCGCGGGCTGGGGGCCGTCGAGCGTGCGGATCACGAGGCCGTCGAGGGTCTTGGGGTAGAAGTACGTGCTCTTCTGCGGCATCACCTGGCCCGCCAGCGCCACGTTCTCGACCTCGCGCACGCTCGGGGCGCGCAGGATGAAGGCGACGTCGCCCGACTCCTCGACCTTCGCGGCGGCGTCGTCGGAGTGGGCGGTGTAGCGGATCCGGTCGGTGGTGGCCACGACGTCGGCGGTCAGTCCGAGCAGCGGGCCGAGGATGCGATCCTGGAGCAGGACGGCGTCGATCCGCTCGAGTGGCGTCCGCGCGCGCTCCTCGGGCGGCGCCGCGACGAGCAGGGGCGGATGGTCGCGGCGGACGAGGCCGAAGACGCCGTGGTCGTGGGGGATGGGGGCCATCGCCTGCTCGAGCTGGACGACGCCGTCGCCCGCCTCCCGCACCTCGAAGCCGGCCGCGGCGAGCCGGTCGGGGAGGGCCTCCTGCTCGGCGGCGTCGATCCCGCCGACGATGCGGTGGATCGGGAAGATCACGAGGCCGGGGCTCGCGCCGTTCGTGAGGTACATCATCATCGCGTTCGCCGAGGGGTCCTCGGGATGCGCGTCGCGGAAGGCGAGGGCGGTCGCGTAGCGGTGGTGGCCGTCGGCGATCAGCAGGCGCCGCTGCGCGAGCGTGGCGTGGATCCGGTCCGTGATG
>JBEGMS010000110.1:0-5920 GCA_041182985.1 Actinomycetota bacterium | reverse complement strand
GGTTGACGGCGCCGTAGGCGACGTCGACGAGCTCCTCCCCATCCCCGGCGACGGGGTCGGGGACGTCCTCGACGGCGAGCGGCTCGCCGTACGCGTGCTGGCGGACGGCGCGCATCCGGCTAGACCGTGCCCACGCCGCCGAGCAGCACGTACTTGACGTCGAGGTACTCGTCGATGCCGACGCTGCCGCCCTCGCGCCCGTAGCCGGACTGCTTCACCCCGCCGAACGGCGCATTGGCCGCGGAGATGATGCCGGCGTTGGCACCGACGATGCCGTACTCGAGGCGCTCGGCGACGCGCATCAGGCGCGCGTAGTCGCGGGTGTGGAAGTACGAGGCGAGGCCGTAGATCGAGTCGTTGGCGTAGTCGATCGCCTCGTCCTCGGTGTCGAACACGGTCAGGCCGGCGACGGGTCCGAACGTCTCCTCGTAGAAGATGTCCATCTCGCGCGTGACGCCGTCGATGATCGTGGGCGCGTAGAACGAGCCGTTGGCGAACTCGCCGTCGGTCAGGCGCACGCCGCCCGTGACGAGCCTCGCGCCCTTCGCCACCGCGTCCTGGACGTGCTCGTCGGCCTTGTCGACCGCGGCGTCGTTGATCAGCGGGCCGATCTGGGTGCCCTCGGCGAGGCCGTGGCCGACCTTCATCGCCTCGACCTTCTGCGTCAGGAGCGCGAGGAAGTCGTCGTAGATGCCGCGCTGCACGAACGCGCGGTTCGCGCAGACGCAGGTCTGCCCCGCGTTGCGGTACTTCGAGGCGATCAGGCCGTCGACGGCCGGCTCGAGGTCGGCGTCGTCGAAGATGATGTACGGCGCGTGGCCGCCGAGCTCGAGGCTGAGCCGCTTGACCTGCTCGGCCGAGGCGCGGATCAGGTCCTTGCCGATCTCCGTCGACCCGGTGAAGGAGATCTTGCGCACGCGCGGGTCGTTGAAGATCGTGTCGGCGACCATCCCAGCGTCGCGCGAGGTGACGAGGTTGACGACGCCCGCGGGGGCGCCCGCGTCCTCGATGCAGCGCAGGACGAGCGCGGCGGTCAGCGGCGTCGCGCTGGCCGGCTTGACGACGCTCGTGCAGCCGGCCGCCATCGCGGGGCCGAGCTTGCGGGTCATCATCGCCGCGGGGAAGTTCCACGGGGTGATCGCCGCGACCACGCCGACCGGCTGGCGCAGGACCAGCACGCGGTTGTCGGTGTTCATCGGGGGCGCGATCTCGCCGTAGATGCGCTCCGCCTCGCCGGCGAACCACTCGAAGAAGGAGGCCGCGTACTCGACCTCGCCCTTGGCCTCCGCGAGGGCCTTGCCCTGCTCGGCCGTCATCGTCTCGGCGATCTCGCCGGCGCGCTCGCGCATGATGTCCGCGGCCTTGCGGAGGATGCGGGCGCGGCTCAGCGCGGAGGTGGAGCGCCAGCCCGGCAGGGCCGCGGCCGCCGCGTCGATCGCGGCCGTGACGTCCTCGCGGGTGCCGTTCGGGACGGACCCGACGCGGCCGCCGGAGGCGGGGTCGGTGACGTCGAAGCGCTCGCCGCCCGAGGCCTCCGTCCACGCACCGCCGATCAGGAGATGCTCATCGAGGTTGGGCAGGGTGATCGCCATCGGGTCAGGCCTCCTTGTCTCGCTGCATCCTAGGGCGTCCGCGCGAATCGATCGCCGTACGAACCCACCGGCGCACGGCCCGGTGCTCGACGGCGCCGGCCGCGATCAGGCCGAGCGCCGGCGGCACCGTCGCCGGCACGAACTGGACCCACGCGAAGAGCAGGCCGAGCAGGATCCCGCCGACGGCGCAGCCGGCCACGGCGGCGACGGTCGCCCGCCGCGACGCCGCCACGATCGCACCCACCAGCGCCGCGATGTACGCGTCGCCCCAGCCCATCGTCGCGCCCTGCATCCGCAGCTCCTGCAGCGACGGCAGCCCGCGCGGCGGCACGGCCGCGCCGAGCGCCTGCGCGACGGGCTGCACCTGGATGTTCGCGACCTGCCAGATGTCGACGCCGGTGGCGATCAGGATGCCGACGACCAGCGCCCCGCGCGGCGACACCCAGCCGGTCAGGCGCCCGAGCGCGGCCGCGGCCAGGACGATCAGGAGATCGCCGGCCAGGTCGGGCCACGGCCCGGGCGCGAGGCGCCACGCCGCGAGCCACAGGAGCGGCGCGGCGACCGCGAGCGGCACGGCCCAGCGGCGGACGTGCCAGCCCGCGGCGAGCGCGAGCACCGGCACCGCGACTGCCGCGAGCGCGGTCGCCAGCTCGACGCCGCGGGGCCACGCGCCGAGCACGATGACCATCCCGCCGATCAGGACCAGCGGCAGGAGGCCGAGCAGGGCGTGGCGGCGGATCCGCGGCAGCGCGCCCGGGTCGCGCACCACGGCCACGATCGCCGCCTGCAGGAGCACCAGCACGAGGAACGGCCAGCCGTAGGGCATGGTCGCAGCGTAGAGGCGGGACGGCCCTGGTCGCCGTCCCCGGTGTGCCCATCGGGGTGCCCAGATTTGAACTGGGGACCTCTCCGACCCGAACGGAGCGCGCTACCAGGCTGCGCCACACCCCGAGCGGTCGGGAGTATGGCAGAAAGGCGGCTCGGGCCCCGTCGCCCGGCGCGGCCACCGGCCGCCTCGCGGTACCGTACGCGGGTGCCGAACCCGATTCGCATCACGCCGATAGGCGGTCTCGGCGAGGTCGGCCGCAACATGATGGTGATCGAGCACGACGACGTGCGGCTCGTCATCGACTGCGGCATCGGCTTCCCCCACGGCTCCGAGCGCGGCCTCGGCGTCGAGACCTACCTGCCGGACGTGCGGGTGATGCGCGGCCGCCCCGTCGACGCCGTGCTCCTGACGCACGCCCACGACGACCACTGCGCCGCCCTCGCGCACCTGATCCGCTCCGGCACCCCGATCGGCCGGATCGTGTCCCTGCCCTTCACGACGGCGATGGTCGAGGCGAAGCTCTCCGAGCACGACCTGCCGATCCCCCCCATCGTCAGCGTCGCCCCGGGCGACCCGGTCGACATCGGCCCGATCCGCGCCGAGTTCGTGCGCATGGCCCACTCGATACCCGACGCGGCGGGCATCGCCCTGACGACGTCGATCGGGACGGTCATGCTCACCGGCGACTACAAGCTCGACGCGACCGGGCAGGACCAGCGCCGCCAGGTCGACCGTGCGCGGCTGACCGCGCTCGGCGACGCCGGCGTGATCGCGATGCTCGGCGACTCGACGAACGCGGACCTGCCGGGCCGCACGCCGTCGGAGGCGACGACGATCGAGCCCCTCAACGACGTCATCGACGAGGCACCGGGCCGGATCATCCTGACCAGCTTCTCGTCGCAGATCGACCGCATCGACCACGCGATCCTCGCCGCCGACCGCACCCACCGGCAGGTGATGCTGCTCGGGCGGTCGATGCGCCGCAACGTCAAGATCGCCGAGCGCCTCAAGGAGATCCACTCCCCCAACCTGCCGACCCTCGGCAAGCGGGAGCTCGAGGGCAACCCGAAGGCGATGGTCATCTGCACCGGGTCGCAGGCGGAGGAGTTCGCGGTGCTCTCGCGCGCCGCGCGCGGCGAGCACCCCGACCTCAACCCGGGCAACGGCGACTCCGTGATCTTCGCGTCCCGCCCCGTGCCCGGCAACGAGGGCCCCGTCGAGGAGCTGCAGGCGATGCTGCGGATGCGCGGGGCCCGCGTCATCACGCACCACGACGCGCCGATCCACGTCTCGGGCCACGCCCGCGCCGACGAGATCGCCGAGATGGTGCGGATGCTGCGCCCGACGAGCGTGATCCCGGTCCACGGCGAGCGCTACATGCTCGAGGCGCAGGCCAGGATCGCCGCCGAGAACGGCGTCGACCCGGCCAACGTCCACGTCGGCCAGAACGGCGACGTCCTCGAGATCTCCGCGACGGGCCTGAAGCTGGCCGACCAGGTCGAGGCGATCGCCGTGCCCGCCGGGTCGGACGGCCTGCCCCTGGAGGCGGGGGAGCCGGGATGAGCCCCGTGCGGCTCGCGGACCTCGTCGCCTGGATGGACGAGGCGCTCGCCGCGCCGTCCTTCCGGGACTACGGCCCGAACGGCCTGCAGGTCGTCGGCGCCGACGAGGTCACGCGCCTCGCCACCGCCGTCTCCGTCTCGCTCGACGTGATCGAGCGCGCGGCCGCAGACGGCGCACAGGCCCTGCTGGTCCACCACGGCCTGTTCTGGGACGGCGCCGAGGTGACGATCGGGGCGCTCGAGCGCCGCCGCCTCAAGGCGCTGTTCGGGGCCGACATGTCGCTGATCGCCTACCACCTGCCGCTCGACGCCCACCCCGAGGTCGGCAACAACGCGCGCCTCGCCGACCTGCTCGGCCTCGAGGGGCGTGCACCGTTCGGCGACCACCGCGGCGTCATGCTCGGGTTCCGGGGGTCCCTGCCCGCGCCCGAGGCCCCCGCCGACCTCGCCGCGCGGCTCGGCGCGGCGATCGGGTCGACGCCCCTCGTGCTGCCCGGCGGCGACCACCCCGTGCGCACCGTCGGGGTCGTCTCGGGCGGCGCCGCGCGCGACATCCGCCAGGCCGCCGACGCCGGCCTCGACGCCTTCATCACCGGCGAGCCGAGCGAGGACGCCCCGTACCTCGCGGCCGAGCTCGGCGTCCACTTCATCGCCGCCGGCCACAACGCCACCGAGACTCTCGGGGTCCAGGCCCTCGCCGAGCGGGCCGTCGAGCGGTTCGGGATCGACACCGTCTTCCTGCCGGTCGACAACCCCGTGTAGCCGGCCCCGCCGGCCGCTACGCTCGCGGGCGTGGACCCCCGCGGACCCGCAGCCCTGCGCGTGCGCTCCGGCGCGGCCTGGCGCACCGTGACGCGCCCCGTCCTCGACGAGCGCGTCGCGGAGTACGCCGGCGGCCTCCTTGAGGCCGGCTGCCGCCCGGGCGACGCCCTCGCGCTCGAGGAGGCCCGCGAGGGCGAGGTGCTGGCGATCGTCCTCGCCGCCCTCGACGCGGGCCTCGCGATCCGGCTGGGTCGCGCCGAGCCCCCGTTCGCGGCGGCCTTCGCCGGCGAGCCCGCCCGCGCGGCCGAGCTCGCCCGGCTGGCCGGGGTCGACCAGGTGCGCGTCCCCGTGCCCACGTCGCGCGACCGCGGCCTCAGCCTGGAGCGTCTCGCCGCCCACGGCGTCCTGCACGCGGCCCACGAGGGGCCCGCCCCGTCCGCCGCCGAGCCCGGCGCGCCCGCCCTGACGACCGCCGCTGGCGCCGTCCTCACCCGGTCCGAGCTGGCCGCGGGGGTCCGCGCGCTGCGGGAGGTCGGCGACCTCCTGCGCCCCGGCACCACGCTCCTGATCGCGGTGCCGCTCGACCGCCCGTGGCTCGTGGCCCTCGCGCTCGCCACCCTCGAGGACGGGGCGGCCGTCGCCCTCGGCCGCATCGGCGACGCCGAGGAGCTCGGCCCCGACGTCGTGGTCGCAACCCGGGCCGCCGTCGAGGGGCTCGCCGCGGAGCTCGGCGAACCGGGCCGCCGCGCCCGGGCCCGCAGCCTGCGCATCCAGCGCGGCGACGCCGAGCGCCCGTCGCGGCTCCTGGAGCTCACCCGCCGCCTCGGCCGCGGCCGGGGCATGCGGCCGGCGCGCTGCCTGATCGTCCCCGACGGCCTGATCCCGCGCGACCTCTGCACCGACCTGCACGTCGGCGGCACCACGGTGCTGCACGCCGCCGTCGACGACCGCAGCGCGGCGCCGCTCCTCCTCAACCGCCCGCACCGCTACCGCTTCGACGCGCTCGGGCTGCCTGCGCCCGACCACCGCTGCGCCGTGGTCGACGGGCACCTGTCGGTCGAGGGCCCGGCCATCGCCGGACACCGGCTGGAGGCCGTCCTCGCCGCCCGCGGGGGGCCCGACGGGTTCCTGCTGCCGCCGGGTCCC
Organism: Actinomycetota bacterium; assembly: GCA_041182985.1. Lineage (GTDB taxonomy): Bacteria > Actinomycetota > Thermoleophilia > Gaiellales > F1-60-MAGs149 > F1-60-MAGs149. The sequence continues at coordinate 29 of JBEGMS010000110.1, read as the reverse complement.
TGAGATAGGGTGAGGCGGGGCCGCGGGGC
>JBEGMS010000109.1:0-13884 GCA_041182985.1 Actinomycetota bacterium | reverse complement strand
CTCTACGCCGCCGTCGACCATGGCACTACTGACACCGCCGACGGCGGCGTAGAGCGTGGATCCGTCGGGGCTCATCGCCAGGCCCTTGATGGGCATCAGCGTGGCGGCGGCGGTGCATTCGCCGCCATCGCCGTCCGCGGTGATGCACCTCTGGGTGCCCGGCAGCTCCGTCAGCTCGCCCGTCGACGCATCGCGCGAGAAGGCCGCCAGCCGCCCGCTGGACCCGGCCGTGGAGCCTCCGGCGACGTAGACCGAGCGGCCGTCGGGGCTGACCAGCACCTCCGTGGGCATCTCCAGGCCCACGTTCCCGCTTGTGCACCCCGCGGTGAGGTGGCTCGGCGGCTTCCAGCAGCCGGCAGGCCCGGGGATGAACGACAGGTCGCCGGGCGCGCCGAGCGCGCTGCCCGGTGCCACCAGCAGAGCGAGCGCCGCGACGGCGATGACGATGCGGTGGCGCGTCACGGTGGTCAGCCTACCGCACCGCTGCGGAACGCTCCGTCCGCGCCGCTGCGCCGGTCTGGACCACGTGCGCGCCCCGGGACCCACTCGCGAGGGCGCGGCGGGACGGACCTAGTCCCCCAGCTCCTTGCGGCGCCGGTCGACGTACTCCTTGAGCTCGGCCTTGACGGCGTCGTCGAGGGCGGGCTCCTCGTACGCCTCGAGCTTCTGCGCGGCGATCTCGCCGGCGCGCTCGCAGGCGTCCTTGCCGCCGTTCTTCTCCCAGCGCTCGAAGGCGTCCGAAGAGGAGAGCAGCGGGCGGTAGAAGCAGTCGCGGAAGTGCTCCATCGTGTGCGCGCTCCCGAGGAAGTGGCGGCTGTCGGAGGACGACATGACCTCGTCGTGCGCGCCGAAGGCGAGCGACGCCTCGTCGATCTCGAGCGGCGTGAAGGTGACCTGCAGCATGCGCAGGATCTCCATGTCGACGATGAACTTCTCGTAGGAGGAGACGAGGCCGCTCTCGAGCCAGCCCGCGGAGTGCAGCACGTAGTTGGTGCCGGCGAGGAACGTCGGCATCATCGTCATCAGCGCCTCGTAGCCGGCCTGCGCGTCGACCGTCTGGCTGGAGGTGAAGCCGCCGCCCGAGCGGAACGGCAGCTTGTGGCGACGCGCGATCTGGCCGATCGCGAACAGGCCGAGCGCGCCCTCGGGGGTCCCCATGCAGGTCGACCCGGACTGCATGTTGGCGTTCGAGAGGAACGAGCCGAGGATGATCGGGCAGCCGGGGCGCACCAGCTGGGCGAGCGCGATGCCGGTGAAGGCCTCCGCCATCAGCTGCGCGAGCGAGGCGGGGATCGACACGGGCGACATCGCGCCCATGATCAGGAACGGCGTCATCAGCACCGGCTGGTTGGCCTGCGCGTAGACCCGCATCGAGTCGAGCATGCGGTCGTCCCAGTGCAGCGGCGAGTTGCAGTTGAGCAGCGAGATCATCACGGGCTTGTCCTCGAGCTGCTCGCGCCCGCCGAAGACGATGCCGGCCATGTTGAGGAAGTCGTCGGCGTTGGACTCGCGCACGACGTTGCCCATGTAGACCTTGTCGGTCAGGGTCTGCAGCGCGTACGACATGTCGAGGTGGCGCGAGTCGAGCGGCGCGTCGTTCGGCTCGATGATCACGCCGCCCGCGGAGTCCAGCTCGGGGAAGACCTGGCAGAGCTTCGCGAAGTTGTTGAAGTCCTCGAGCGTGCCCTCCTTGCGGACGTCGCCGCGGCGGGCGAACGGCGGGCCGTAGACGCCGGCGAAGACCATGTGGTCGCCGCCGATCACCACGCTGTGCTCCGGGTTGCGCGCGTGCACCGTGAACTCGGAGGGCGCCTTGGCGACCTGCGCCATCACCCAATCGGGGTCGAAGCGGACGCGGATGCCGTCGACGGACTGGCCCTCGGCGGCCAGGAGCTCGGTCGCCCACGGGCTCGCGAACTCGACGCCGATCTCGGAGACGATGCGGCGCCAGCCGCGGTCCAGGGTCTCCATGGCGTCCTCGGAGAGGATCTCGTAGCGCGGCGCGTTGTTGACGAACATGTCGGGCCTCCGAAGGGGTCGGCGGGGTGCTCTTGACGTCGGCCGGGGGATTCTCCTACACTCACGATCCGAAACGCAAGTTCCACACTATGGACACGATCGCCCCACCCACCGGCACCCAGGCCATCGACCGCGCCGCGCGCCTCCTGACCCTCGTCCTCGAGGGCGGCGACCGGCTCACGGTGGGCGGCCTCAGCGAGGCGGCGAACCTCCCGAAGAGCACCACCTCGCGGCTGGTCGGCGCGCTCGAGCGCCACGGGCTCGTGCAGCGCGACGCCGAGACGGGCGCGCTCCTGCCCGGCCCCGAGATCGACGCCTACGCCCGCCGCAGCCGGCTCGACCCGTCGCTCGCGGACCTCTCCCAGGACCTGCTCGAGGCGATCGCCACCGTCACGGGCGAGACCGCCACCCTCTCGATCGCCACCGCGCGCGGCATCGAGCAGGTCGCGCAGGCCGATGGCGCCTACATCCTCGGGTCGCTCAACTGGATGGGCCGCGCCGTCCCGTACCACGCCTCGGCCGCCGGCAAGGCGATGCTCGCCTTCGGGGCGATGCCGCTGCCCGCCGGCCCGCTCGAGGCGGTCGCGCCCCGCACCAAGACCGTGCGCGCCGACCTGGTGCGCGAGCTCGAGGCCACCCGCCAGCGCGGCTACGGCCTCTCGATCGAGGAGATCGAGCCCGGCCTGATCGCCATCGGCGCCCCCGTCCGCGGCCGCGACCGCCGCGTGGTCGCCGCGGTCGCGATCAGCGGCCCGAGCGTGCGCCTGACCCCCGACCGCCACCAGACCATCGGCGAACTGCTCGTCCGCACCGCGGCCGAGCTCGAGACCCGGATCACCAGCCAACGCCTTGAGGAGGGTGCGGCATGACCCACGAGGAACTGCTCCAGAAGCTGTACGACGAGACCATGGTCGGCAACGGCCCGGAGGTCATCGACCTCACGAACCAGGGCCTCGAGGACGGGCTTTCGCCCGACCAGCTCCTGTTCGACGCGCTGATCCCGGCGCTCGAGGAGGTCGGCGCCCGCTTCGAGCGCGGCGACTGGTTCGTCCCCGAGATGCTGATCGCCGGCAAGGCGATGGCCGGCGCCCTCGAGGTGCTGCGCCCGCTGCTCGCCGCCACCGGCACGGAGACCATCGGCAAGTTCGTGATGGGCACCGTCAAGGGCGACGTGCACGACATCGGCAAGAACCTCGTCAACATCATGCTCGAGGGCGCGGGCTTCGAGGTCATCGACCTCGGCGTCCAGGTCGCCCCCGAGAAGTTCGTCGAGGCCGTCGAGGAGCACCAGCCCGACATCCTCGGGATGAGCGCCTTCCTGACCACCACGATGCCGATGTTCAAGGCGAACATCAACGCCCTCGAGAAGGCCGGCCTGCGCGACAAGGTGATCGTCCTCGTCGGCGGCGCCCCGGTCACCCAGGAGTACGCGGACGCCGTCGCCGCCGACGGCTACGCCGCCGACGCCTCGGCCGCGGTCAAGCTCTCGAAGGACCTGATCGCCAAGCAGCGCGCCAAGGCGACCGCGTAGGACGCCCCGTGGGTCTCGTCTCCCTCGTCGAGCACGCGGTCAAGAAGCCCATCTGGGACTGCCGGATGTGCGGCCAGTGCGTGCTGCACGACACCGGCATGACCTGCCCGATGACGTGCCCGAAGACCCTGCGCAACGGCCCCTGCGGCGGCGTCCGCGAGGACGGCCGCTGCGAGGTCAAGCCGGAGATGCGCTGCGTCTGGGTCAAGGCCGAGGAGCGCTCGCGCACCCTGCCCCTGATGCCGCAGGACTGGCGCGACCACTTCAACAACCTGCGCCCGCCCGTAGACAACCGCCTCAAGGGCACCTCCTCCTGGCGCAACCTGCTGTCCGGCCGCGACCGGGAGACGCCGCCGGGCTGGACCCCCGAGGCCGAGGCCGAGAAGGCGGAGGCGTAGCGTGTCGCGCCTCGGCGAGCTGCTCGACCAGGGCGGGCTGATCATCACGGGCGAGGCGCCCGTGATCGACGGCGGCACCCTCGCCGACTACGAGGCGAAGCTCGCGGAGCTCGCGCCGTGGTGCGACGCGATGAACGCCACCGACAACACGGCGGCCCACGCCCACGCCTCGAACGTGGCGATGGCGATCGCGATGCAGCGCCTCGGCGTGGAGCCGATCCTGCAGGTCGTCTGCCGCGACAAGAACCGGATCGCCCAGCAGGCCGACATCATGGGCGCCGCCCTCCACGGCGTCGAGAACATCTGCTGCCTGACCGGCGACGACGTCACCGCGGGCGACGAGTCGGAGGCGCGCCGCGTCTTCGATCTCGACGGGCCGCAGCTGATCCGCCTCGCCAACTCGCTCAAGGAGGGCCGCTACCTGTCGGGCCGCTCCGTGGGCACCCCGCCGCCGCTCGTGATCGGCGCCGTCGAGAACCCGGGCGCCCCGCCGCTCGACTACCGCGCCCAGCGCGCCGCCAAGAAGATCCTCGCCGGCGCGCGCTTCCTGCAGCTGCAGATCTGCTACCACCCCGACCGCCTCGAGGCGTTCGTCGCCGCCCTGCACGAGGGCGGCTGGACGGAGCGCTGCGCGATCATCCCCACGGTGGTCGCCGTGAAGGGCGCGGGCCCCCTGCGCTTCATGGACTCCGCCGTGCCCGGCATCAGCGTGCCCGCCGAGACGATCAGCCGGGTCGCGGACGCCGAGGACCCCGCCGAGGAGGCCTACCGGCTGGTCCTCGAGCAGTCGCGCCACGCGCTGTCGCTGCCCGGCGTGCGCGGGCTGCACCTGACCGACTTCAGAAAAGACGGATCCATGGAGCGGCTCTGCCGCGACCTCGGGATCCCCCCACGCTCGGAGAGGAGCACCACCCGTGCAGACCACGATCTCGTCCGCATCTAAGACCGTCACGATCGGCGGCGATCAGCCGTTCTGCATCATCGGCGAGCGCATCAACCCGACGGGCCGCACCGCCTTCCAGGAGCAGCTGCGCGCCGGCGACCTCAGCCAGGTGCTGATCGACGTCGACGAGCAGATCGCCGGCGGCGCCCACGTCCTCGACGTCAACATGGGCGTGCCGCTCGCCGACGAGCCCGCGCTGCTCGCGCAGTCGATCCAGCTCGTGCAGGAGAAGACGGACCTGCCGATCTGCATCGACTCGTCGGTGGTCGAGGCGCTCGAGGCCGGCCTCGCCGTCTACCAGGGCAAGGCGCTCGTCAACTCGGTCACGTGCGAGGAGGACCGCCTCGAGGCCGTCCTGCCCCTCGTCAAGCAGCACGGCGCGGCGATCATTGCCTCACCAACGGCGAGGAGGGCATCCCCGTCCTGTGGGAGGAGCGCTTCGAGTTCTGCAAGAAGCTCGTCGACATCGTCCACGGCACGTGGGAGATCCCCCTCGAGGACATGGTCATCGACACCCTCGCCATGCCCGTCGGCGCGGAGCCCCAGTCGGCGTACCACTTCTTCAAGACGGTCGACGCGATCCGCTCGGAGTTCGACCTCAACATCACCTGCGGCGCCTCGAACACCTCCTTCGGGATGCCGAAGCGCCACACGCTCAACTCGACCTTCCTGGCGATGGCCGCCGGCGCCGGCATGACCAGCGCGATCATGGACGCCCGCTCCGAGGAGTGCGTGGCCGCCGTGCGCGGCTCGGACGTCCTGCTCGGCAAGGACGAGTACGGCATCGGCTGGATCGGCAACTACCGCCCGCCCGCGAAGGCCTAGGGTCGGGGTGGGCGCGGCGGAGGAGACGCACGAGGGGCCGGCCGCGGGCGCGCCCGCGCGCGTCCGCCTGCGCTTCGCGCCGAGCGGCGTCGACGTCAAGGTGCCGGGCGGCGTCACCGTCTTCGACGCGGCCTCCTGGAACGGCATCGCGATCGACTCGACCTGCGGCGGCCACGGCACCTGCAAGAAGTGCCGCGTCCGGATCACCGAGGGCGAGGTGCCGGTCTCGAAGCTCGACAGCCGCGCCTTCACCCCCGACGAGCTGCGCGACGGCTGGCGGCTGGCCTGCCGGATCCAGACCCAGGGCGACCTCGACGTCGACGTGCCGCCGCTCGTCACCCGCCCGAAGGCCGCCACCGTCGGCGTCGGCCGGCAGGTCATCCTGCGTCCCGCGATCGTCAAGCGCCACCTCCAGCTCGAGGAGGCGACGCTGTCCGACCAGCGCACCGACGTCCAGCGCGTCATGGACGCGATGGACGACCTCGAGCTGACGGTCCCGATCGGCGTCCTGCGCACGCTCGGCCCGGCCCTGCGCGCCGCCCAGTGGGACGTCACCGCGGTCGTGGCCGACGGCGAGCTGATCGGCATCGAGGCGGGCGACACCACCGCGCGCCGCTACGCGATCGCCTTTGACCTCGGCACCACCACGGTGGTCGCCAACCTGCTCGACCTCGACACCGGCACCCCCGTCGCCGTCCGCAGCATGCTCAACAAGCAGCAGCCGTTCGGCGCGGACGTGATCAGCCGGATCAGCGCCACGATGATGGACCCCGAGGCGCTCGCCAAGCTCCAGGAGCTCGCCCACGAGACCCTCGCCGAGCTCGCCGACGAGGTCATCGAGCAGGGCCAGGTGGCCCGCGAGGAGGTCTACGAGGTCGTCCTCGCCGGCAACGCCACGATGACCCAGATCGCGCTCGGCATCGACCCCGAGCCGCTCGGCGTCGCGCCGTTCGTGATGGCCGCGATGGGCTACGAGGGCCTGCGCGCCACCGACCTCGGCGTGCACGTGCACCCGCTCGCCCCCGCGACGGTGTTCCCGTCGCTCGGCGCCTACGTCGGCGGCGACATCACCGCCGGCATCCTCGCCACCGGCCTCGACCGCGACCGCCGCCTGCGCCTGTTCATCGACGTCGGCACCAACTGCGAGATCGCGATCGGCAACCAGGACCGCATCGTCGCCACCGCCGCCCCCGCCGGCCCCGCCTTCGAGGCCGCCTCGATCCGCTGCGGCATGCGCGCCGCCCCCGGCGCGATCGAGCTCGTCACGATCGAGCCCGACGGCGTCGAGCTCGGGGTCATCGACGACGCCGAGCCCGTCGGCATGTGCGCTCCGGCCTCGTCGACGCCGTCTCCGAGCTCGTCCGGGTCGGCCTGCTCGACGCCTCCGGCAAGTACCTGACCGACGAGGAGGCGGCGGAGCGCCTGCCCGGCCTCGCCGACCGCCTCGTGACCGTGGACGGCGAGCGCGTGTTCGTGCTGGCCTGGACCGGCGAGCCGGGCGACGCCGCGAAGAGCGTGTTCCTCTCCCAGCGCGACGTGCGCGAGCTGCAGTTCGCGAAGGCCGCGATCGCCACCGGCTGGCGCCTGCTGCTCGAGGAGCTCGACATCCCCGAGTCGGACATCCAGCAGGTGCTGCTGGCCGGCTCGTTCGGCTCCTACCTGTCCGCGAAGAGCGCGATCCGCATCGGCCTCGTGCCCAAGCTCCCGATCCCCCGCATCGTCAGCGCCGGCAACGTCGCCGGCGAGGGCGCCAAGATGGCCGTCCTCTCGATCCAGGAGCGCCACGCCGGCCGCGCCCTGGTCGACGAGATCGAGTACCTCGAGCTCTCCGACCGCGCCGACTTCAACGACCGCTTCGTCGACGAGCTCGCCTTCCCGGGGGGCTCGTGACGGTCGCCGTCATCACCTGCGGCGCGCTCACGCGCCACGTCGACCGGATCCGCGCGCGCCGCGGCTGGGACGTCGAGGTCCACCCCCTGCCGCCGCTCCTGCACCAGCGCCCCGAGCGGATCGCCCCCGCCGTGCGCGCCAAGGCCGAGGAGCTGGCCGGGCGCTGCGACGCGGTGGCGATCGCCTACGCCGACTGCGGCACGTACGGCGCGCTCGACGACGTGGCCGCCGAGCTCGGCCTCGCGCGCCTGCCGGGCGGCCACTGCTACGACGTCTTCGCCGGCCCCGAGCGGCTCGCCGCGCTCCTCGCCGAGGAGCCGGGCACGTACCTCCTGACCGACGCCCTGATCCGCGGCTTCGACCGCCTCGTGGTGCAGGAGCTCGGCCTCGACCGCCACCCCGAGCTGCGCGACGACTACTTCCACGCCTACCGCCGGGTCGTCTGGCTCGCCCAGGACCCGGCCGACCCCGAGCTGGTGGCCGGCGCCGAGCGCGCCGCCGCCCGGCTCGACCTGCCCCTGGAGATCATCGAGACCGGCGAGGACGGCCTCGAGCGCGAGCTCGAGCTGCTCCTCGCCCGCACGGAGGGCGCCCGCGTCGGCGCCGCGTGAGGAGGATGGGAATGGACACCAAGGCCGACATCGTCATCATCGGCGCCGGCATCGTCGGCACCTCGGCCGCCTGGGAGCTCGCCCAGGCGGGCGTCACGAACGTGGTCGTGGTCGACCAGGGCCCGCTCGCCCACACCGGCGGCTCCACGTACCACGCGCCCGGCCTCTGCTTCCAGACCAACACGAGCCGGCTGATGTGCACCCTCGCGCAGTGGTCGGCGCAGGCGTACGACGCGTGCAACGACGACGGCCGCGAGGCCTGGGCCGCCGTCGGCGGCCTCGAGGTCGCCACCACCCCGGGCCGCGTCGCCGAGCTGCACCGCCGCCAGAACGCCGCCACGGCCTACGGCCTCGAGACGCGCATGGTGACCGCCAAGGAGGCGGTCGAGCTGTGCCCGCTGATCGAGGAGTCCGCCATCCTCGCCGCGCTGCACATCCCGACCGACGGCCTCTGCCGCGCGGTCACCTACTGCCACGCGCTGCAGGGCTGGTGCATGGAGCGGGGCATCCGCTTCATGGAGTCGACGCGCGTCACCGACGTGAAGATCGACGGCGGCCGCGTGCGCGCCGTCGAGACCTCCGCGGGCACGATCAGCTGCGGCCAGGTGCTGGTCGCCGGCGGCCTCTGGGGCCCCGAGCTGCAGCACATGATCGGCCGCCCGATCCCGCTCCTGCCCCTCCAGCACGTGTTCGCCTGGGGCGCCCCGATCGAGGGCCTCGAGCGCGGCCCGGTCGAGTCCTACCTGCCGATGGTCCGCCACCAGGACCAGGACGTCTACTACCGCCAGCGCTGGCAGGGCATGGGCATCGGGTCGTACAACCACCCGCCGCTGCCGATCATGCCCGACGAGCTCGAGCGCGAGGCCGACGGCCACCAGACCGCCCAGGGCCCGTTCGCCGAGGAGCACTTCACGGCGGCCTGGGACGCGACCCGGGTCCTGATGCCCCGCGTCTTCGAGGCCGGCCTCGAGGAGACCTTCAACGGCCACTTCTCCTTCACGATCGACGGCATGCCGCTGCTCGGCGAGTCCTCGCACACCAAGGGGCTCTACCTCGCGGAGGCGATCTGGGTCACGCACGCCGCCGGGTCGGCCCGCTGCGTCGTGCGCCAGATGCTCGGCCAGCCGACCGGCATCGACCTCGGCCCGGCCCACCCGGACCGCTTCCAGCCGCATCACTCCGCCCCGATGTACGTGGCGGCCCGCGGCGCCACCCAGTACGCCGAGGTCTACGACATCCTGCACCCGCTCCAGCCGATGGCGAGCCCGCGCGGCCTGCGCCGCCTGCCCGCCCACGAGTGGATCGCGGAGCGCGGCGGCGTGATGCTGGAGAGCGCCGGCTGGGAGCGTCCGCAGTGGCTCGAGTCCAACGCGTCGCTGCCCGCCCCCGAGCACGTGCAGCGCCGCGACGCCTGGTCGTCGATGTTCTGGTCGCCGGTGATCGGCCGGGAGCACGCCCGCACCCGCTCGCACGCCGGCCTCTACGACCTGACCCCCTTCACGAAGGTCGAGATCGAGGGCCCCGGCGCCACCGACTGGCTGAACCGGATGTGCACCTCCGAGCTCGACGTGGAGGTCGGCCGCATCGTCTACACCGCCTGCCTCAACGAGACGGGCGGCGTCCTCTTCGACATCACGGTCACGCGCCTCGACCGGGACCGCTACCTGGTGGTCACCGGCGGCGGCTCGGGCCCGCGCGACGTGGCCTGGCTGCGCAGCCACCTGCCCGCCGGCGACGGCGTGCGGATGCGCGACGTCACGAGCGCCTGGGCCGTCTTCGGCCTGTGGGGCCCGAAGGCGCGCGACATCCTCCAGCCGCTGGTCCCCGAGGACCTCTCCAACGAGGCCTTCCCCTACATGCGCGCCCAGCGCATCTGGGTCGAGCACGTGCCCGTGTTCGCGCTGCGCATCTCCTACGCCGGCGAGCTCGGCTGGGAGCTCTACGCCCCCACCGAGTACGGCCCGCACCTGTGGGAGCGGCTGATGGAGGCCGGCGCCGAGCACGGCCTCGCGGCCTGCGGCGGCGGCGCCTTCGAGTCGCTGCGCGTCGAGAAGGGCTACCGCTTCGCCGGCGTCGACATGCACACCGACTACACCGCCGACGAGGCCGGCCTCGGCTTCGCGGTCAACCTGCGCAAGGCGGACTTCATCGGCAAGCAGGCCGTGCTCGCCGAGCGGGCCCGCGCGGTCCGCAAGCGCCTCGTCCCCATCGTCCTCGACGACCCCGACGCCGCCCCCCTCGGCGGCGAGCCGATCCTGCTCGACGGCGTCGCCGTCGGCTACGTCACGAGCGCCAACTTCGGCTACTCGGTTGGCAAGTCGATCGCCTACGGGTATCTTCCCGCGGACTCGGCGGTCCCCGGGACGAGGGCGGCCATCCGGATCTTCGACCGCGAGGTCGAGGGCTCTGTCACCAGCGAACCGATCTTCGACCCCACCGGCGAGCGCCTCCGCGCCTAGCCGCACCCCATTCCCCCGGAGGACATCCCCATGCCCCATCTCGCAACCGCCCTCGAGCGCCTCGGCACCGAGACCGCCTTCGAGGTCCTCGCCCGCGCCAAGGCCCTCGAGGCCACCGGCAAGCGCGTCATCCACCTGCAGATCGGCGAGCCCGACTTCGACACCGCCCCGCACATCGTCGAGGCGGCCGCGAAGGCACTCAAGGACGGCCAGACGCACTACTGCCCCGCACCCGGCATCCCGGCGCTGCGCGAGGCCTGCGCCAACCACCTGACGGCGCACCGCGGCATCGAGATCTCGCCCGACTCCATCGTCGTCACGCCGGGCGCGAAGCCGTTCCTCTTCTTCGGCATCCTGGCCACCGTCAACCCGGGCGACGAGGTCATCTACCCCAACCCGGGCTTCCCGATCTACGAGTCCGCGATCCGGTGGGCCGGCGGCGTGCCCGTGCCGCTGCCCCTGACGGAGGAGACCGACTTCGCCTTCACGGCGGACGACCTCCGCGAGCGGCTCTCGCCGAAGACCAAGATGGTCATCCTCAACTCGCCGGGCAACCCGACGGGCGGCTACAACTCGCGCGACCTCAACGTCGAGATCGCCAAGGTCCTCGCCGACCACGACTGCTGGATCCTCTCCGACGAGGTCTACTCGGAGATGCTCTGGGGCGGCGCCGAGCACGACACGATCGCCGCGCACGAGGGCCTGCTCGACCGCACGATCCTGCTCGACGGCTTCTCGAAGACGTTCGCCATGACGGGCTGGCGGCTCGGCTACGCCGTGCTGCCCGAGCCCCTGCGCGAGCCGATCACACGCCTGATCATCAACTCGGTGTCCTGCACGGCGCCCGCCACGCAGCTCGCCGGCGTCGCCGCCCTGACCGGCCCCCGCGACGAGATCAACGCGATGATGGCCGAGTTCGACCGCCGCCGCGCGGCCGTGGTCGAGGGCCTCAACTCGCTGCCCGGCGTCACCTGCCGCGACCCGAAGGGCGCCTTCTACGCCTTCCCGAACGTGTCGGGCACGGGCCAGGACGCGAAGACGGTCGCCGACCGCCTGCTGCAGGAGTCGGGCGTCGCCGTCCTCTCCGGCACCGCCTTCGGCGAGCACGGCGAGGGCTACCTGCGCCTCTCCTACGCCAACAGCCTCGAGAACATCCAGGAGGCGATCGAGCTGATGCGCGGCAAGCTCGAGGAGATGGCCGCGTGAGCCAACCCCGGATCGTCGTCACGCGGCGCATCCCGCAGCCGGCGCTCGACCTGCTCGCCGCGCACGGCGACGTCTGGCTGTCGCCGCACGACCGCCCGCTGACCCGCGAGGAGCTGTTCGACGCCGTCACGGGCGCCGACGCCATCGTGTGCCTGCTGCACGACCGGATCGACGACGAGGTCCTCGACGCGGCCGGCCCGCAGCTGAAGGTGATCGCCAACGTCGCCGTCGGCTACAACAACGTCGACACCGACGCGATCGCCCGGCGGGGCTCGGTCTGGTTCACGAACACCCCGGCCGTCCTGACGGACGCCACCGCCGACATCGCGATGGCGCTGATCCTGATGACGACCCGGCGCCTCGGCGAGGGCGAGCGCGTGATCCGCTCGGAGACCCCGTGGGTCTGGAGCATGTTCTACATGCTCGGCACGGGCATCCAGGGCAAGACCCTCGGCATCGTCGGCCTCGGCCTGATCGGCCAGGCCACGGCGCGCCGCGCGAAGGCGTTCGGAATGGAGATCATCTACTCCGGCCGCCGCCAGGCCGACCCGGCGATCGAGCAGGAGCTCGGGGCGCGCTACGTGTCCTTCGACGAGCTGCTCGAGACCGCCGACGTGGTCAGCCTGCACTGCCCGCTCAACGCCGAGACGCAGCACCTGATCGACGCCGACCGGCTGCGGCAGATGCGCTCCGACGCGTTCCTGATCAACACGACCCGCGGCCCCGTGGTGGACGAGCAGGCGCTCGTCGACGCGCTCCGAGCCGGGGAGATCGCCGGCGCCGGCCTCGACGTGTTCGAGGAGGAGCCGAAGGTCAACCCGGGCCTCCTCGAGCTCGAGAACGCCGTGCTGATCCCGCACCTCGGCTCCGCCACGGTGGAGACGCGCACCGCGATGGGCGTCCTCGCCGCGCAGAACGCGGTCGCGGTGCTCGGCGGCGAGGAGCCGCCGACGCCGGTCGTGCGCGTGGGCTAGCCTCGCACGCATGCGGCCCCGGATCGGCGCCTGCCGGTCCGAGGCCGTTCGCGTTCTAGGGGCTCGCCGGACCGACCACGATGTGGACCTCGGCCCCCGTGACGGACACGTCCCGCCAGCGCGCGTCGGCCGTGACCACCCGCTCGATGTCGGCACGCACCGCCCCCGTCGCGAGGATGATCGCGTCGGCGACGGGGAGACGGACGCGGGCGCCGGACCGATGACGCCGCCGCAGATCGGCGGCCCGCTCCGCCGCTGCCCGATCCACATCGAGCATCCGAACCTTCGCATCGACCAGGAACTCCTCCGCGGCCACGCGGGCCTTGCGGTCGCCGCCGGCCCCGGTAAGGACCTCCGCCCACGCGATCGTCGAGATCGCCAGCGGCCGACGGGCCGCGACCTCGGCGTCGACCGCCTCCACGCAGGCGCCGTGCAGGGCGTCATCCGCGTAGATCCATCCGATCACCACGGAGGAGTCGATCAGCGTCAGTCCCACTCGGCCTCCATCTCGCGGATGCGCGCGTGCGCCTCGGCCGCACCCGTGACACGGCCGGCCTTCTCCCGCAGCACCGCGCGCACGCTCCAGATCTCGACCCGCCCCGGACCCGTCGAGCGCATGGCGAGGACCTCGCCCTCCTCGAATCCCGCCTCGAGGAAGGTCTCCTTGCCGATGGTGATCTGATGCTTGCTGCTGATCTTTACAAGATCCATGATCGGTAAAGATAGCGAGCGCGCCGAATCGCCCCGACGTGCGCCGAAACCGCACACGGGGCCAGCGCCGGCGCGCGGTTCAGAGATCGATCCGCCTGCGCCCCACCACGATCGGCACGAGGGCGAGGAGGACGAGCGCGGCGGCCGCGAGGAAGGGCCACGCCGCGGCCGCGGTGGCGGCCTCGCGGATGGCGCGGTCGAGCCGGTCGATCAGCCCGCGCCACGCCGCGGCCTGCTCGGGGTCCTCGGGCGGCCGGCCGAAGGCCTCCTCGAGGTCGGGGATGCGGCCGCTCGCCCCGCTGATCGCGTCACCGAGC
>JBEGMS010000108.1:0-4564 GCA_041182985.1 Actinomycetota bacterium | reverse complement strand
GCGCCCGTCGGCGACGCGCTCGGAGCGCTCCGACCCGACGGTCCAGCGCTCCCGGGCGGCGGTCCGCAGGAGCGACCGCGAGACGGCGTGGCGGGTGCGGCGGATCGGGCCGAGCACGCGCGGGACGAGCGCGACCGCCGGCGGCCTGAGGTGCGGCAGGAGGTCAGCGAGCGCCGCGGGGTCGGGGGCGACGGCGCTCACGACGCGTCCTCCGGGGGCACCCGCAGGTAGGCGCTCTTGCTCCACGTGAAGAACTCGGCCGCGCTCGCGGCATTCTGCTCGCGCGGCGCGGGGAAGGACGAGTCCTTGAGCCCCCCGAACGGCACGTGCAGCTCCGAGCCGGTGTTGGGCGCGTTGGCCTTCACGATCCCCGCCTCCAATTCGCGCACGCAGCGGCGGACGGACCGCTCGTCGCGGGTCAGCACGGTCGCGGTGAGGCCGAACGCGGTCGCGTTCGCCAGCTCGATCGCGGCGTCGAGGTCGTCGACGCCGAGCACGACGGCGACCGGCCCGAACACCTCCTCGCGGCAGATGGCGAGGTCCGGGTGGCCGCGCAGCACGGTCGGGGCCTGGTACCAGCCGCCGTCCGCCGGCACCGGCGCCGCCGCCACGACCTCGGCGCCCTCGGCGAGCGCCGCGGCGAGCGCCGCGGCGACCCCTTCCCGGGCCGGCTCGGAGACGAGCGGGCCGATCTGCACGCCCGCGCTCGCGCCGTCGCCGACGGCGAGCAGCGGGGTCTGCCGGCGGAGCTCCTCGAGCAGCGGCTCGAGGGCCGCGCCGACGGCGATGATGCGGCGCGTCGCCGTGCACTTCTGGCCGGTGCCGCCCATCGCCCCGGCGAGGGCGATGCCCGCGGCCCAGGCCGGGTCGACGTCGGGGCAGACGATGCAGGCGCTGTGGCCGCCGAGCTCGAGCTGCACCTTCGCGCCGCGCTCGGCCGCCTGGACCGCGATGCCGCGACCGACGGGCACGGACCCGGTGAAGGTGATCGCGCCGACCGCCGGGTGGGCGACGAGCGCGCGGCCGACGTCGCCGCCGCCGATCAGGACGCGCACTACGCCCTCGGGCAGGCCGCCCGCCACCAGCGCCTCGGCGAGCGCGAGCGAGACCATCGGCGTCTCGCTCGAGGGCTTCCACAGCACGGCGTTGCCGTGCAGGAGCGCCGGCGCCATCTTCCAGATCGGGATCTGGACCGGAAAGTTCCAGGGCGTGATCGCGGCGACGAGGCCCACGGGCACGCGCACGGTGCGGATCAGCTCGTCCGGGTTGCCGGACGGGTAGGTCGCGCCGTCGGCATCGCGGGCGTGGCCGGCGTGGTAGAGCAGGGTCTCGACGGACCCGTCGACCTCGACCTGCGCCTCCGCGAGCGTCTTGCCCTGCTCGGCCGTCAGGAGCGCGGCGAGGGCCCCGGCGCGGCGCTCGAGCTCGCCGGCGGCGCGGCGCAGGATGCGCCCGCGCTCGACGATCCCGAGCCCGTCCCACGCGGCCTGCGCCGCACGCGCCGCCGCGATCTCCGCGTCGAGCGCGGCGGCATCCGCGAGCGGCGCGGCGCCGACCACCTCATCCGGGCGCGCCGGGTTGCGGCTCTCGAGGACCTCGGGCATAGCGGGAATCGTACCGGCGAACCGGGCCGATCAGCGGCCGCGCCAGACGGGGTCGCGGCCCTCGGCGAAGGCGCGCGCGCCCTCGATCTGGTCCTCCGACGCCTTCACCCGCTGCACGCTCGCGAGATCCTCGCGCACGCGCATCGCCTCCGCCTCCGGCAGGTGCGCCGTGGCGTCGACCGTCTCCTTGATCGCGTGCAGGGGCAGCTGCGCCCCGGCGGCGAGGCCGCGGGCGAGCTCCCAGGCCGCCGCGAGGCCCGCGCCGGTCGGCACGACGCGGTTGACGAGGCCCCAGCGCTCGGCCTCCGCGGCGTCCATCCAGCGACCCGTCATCATCAGCTCCATCGCGACGGCGCGCGGGATCCGGCGCGGCAGGCGCACGGCCGCTGACTCCGCGAGGATCCCGTGCTGCACCTCCATCAGCGCGAAGCGGGCGTGCTCCTCCGCCACGATCAGGTCGGCCCCGAGCAGGACCTCGAAGCCGCCCCCGACCGCCATCCCGTTGGCGACGGCGATCACCGGCTTGAGCAGGCCGACCGGGTGCTCGAGGCCGCCGAAGCCGCCCTCGCCCCAGTCGCCCTCCATGCCCTCGCCGGCGGCCGCGGCCTTGAGGTCCCAGCCGGCGCTGAAGAAGCGCTCGCCCGCCCCCGTCAGGATCCCGACCTTGAGGTCCGGGTCGTCACGGAGCCTCTGCCACGCCGCGTTGAGGGCCTGGCTCGTCGCGCGGTCGATCGCGTTCGCCTTCGGGCGGTCGAGGACCACCTCGAGCACGCCATCCTCGGCCCGCGTCCGCACGACCTCGTCCATGGCGCGAGTCTACCCGCGCGCGGATGCCGCCGGGCGCCGCCGCCTAGACTCCCTGCATGCGCCTCCCCCGCCTCGCCGCCTGCGCGGCCGCCCTCGCCCTGACCGCCGCCCTCGCCGGCCCCGCCCTCGCGGCCGGTGCCGCCGACGACGACTGCCCGGCCTGCGCCGGCTACGTGCGCCACCAGCCGCTGACCGAGCCGCGCACGCACCCGTCGATGGGCGGCCAGCTGGGCGTGACCCTGACCGCGCGCCTCACGCGCACGACGATCGGCGGGCGCCCCGCGCTGAGCCAGGTCTACAACGGGCAGTTCCCCGGCCCGACGCTCGTGGTCAGCCCCGGCGACACGCTCCGCGTGCACCTGCGCAACCGCCTGAACCCGGACTACCTGCCCTACGGCGCCTCCTCGGAGAACCCGCCGCCGATCTTCCCGGGCCAGCCCTACGCCGGCTTCACGCAGCCGCTCGGCAACCCGACCAACCTGCACGTGCACGGCATGCACGTCTCGCCGAAGTCGCCGTCCGACAACGTGCTCCTGAACATCAAGCCGGGCGAGGACTACCGCTACCGCTACGAGATCCCCGCCGACCACCCGTCGGGGCTCTTCTGGTACCACCCGCACCGCCACGAGTACACCGACCAGCAGGTCGGCGCGGGCCAGGCCGGGATGATCATCGTGCGCGGCGGCCTCGACGACCTGCCCGGCGTCGGCGACCTGCGCGAGCGCCTCCTCGTCTTCCAGAACATCGAGGTCAAGGACGGCGCGGCGACGAGCTCCCAGTACCAGACGCCCGAGCACCGGCTGATCACGATCAACGGCCAGGTGCAGCCCCGCATCGACCTGCGCCCGGGCGAGACGCAGCGCTGGCGGATCGCCAACGCCTCCAGCGAGCGCTTCCTCAGCCTCGAGCCGATGGGCGGCGTCGAACTGCGCCGCCTCGCGATCGACGGCAACACCCTCGACCGGCCGCAGCGCATCACGCGCATCTGGCTGAGCCCCGGCCAGCGCGTCGAGGTGCTCGTGCGGGCCGGCGCCGAGGCGGGCTCCTTCGCGCTCGTGCAGCAGCGCTTCAACCAGCGCCCGACGCCCTACGGCAAGCAGCCGCGCGTGACCGTGGCCACGATCCGCATCGCCGGGGCGGCGCAGGCGCCGCGGCCCTTCCCGCGCGTGCTGCGCGAGACGCCCCAGCGCGACCTGATGGCCCCCGGCACGGAGGTCGTGCGCACCCGCCGCGTCGTCTTCACCCAGGCGCCCCCGAAGTTCTTCATCAACAACAAGCGCTTCATGGACCACGGCGGCCACGCCACGGGCGCGGTCTTCGACGTCAGGGTGGGCACGGTCGAGGAGTGGGTCCTCGAGAACACGTCGCCCGAGTGGCACAACTTCCACATCCACGTCAACGACTTCCAGGTCGTGGCGCGCAACGGCGAGCCCGTCCGCGGCCAGCCGCAGTGGTTCGACTCGATCGCCATCCGCCCCGGCCACTCCGTCACCGTGCGGCTGCCGTTCGACGACTTCGACGGCACCTGGGTGTTCCACTGCCACGTGCTCGTCCACGAGGACCACGGCATGATGGCCCTCGTCCAGGCCACGAAGTGAGCGAGCGGGTCGGGCGCGCGGCCGCGGTGCTCGCCGCCGCGCGGCTCGCGCGCGGCCGCTTCCCCGGCTTCGACCCCGACCTGCACCCCGCCGACGAGGCCGAGGCGTACGCCGTCCAGGCCGCCCTGCACGACGCCCTGACCGCGGCCGGCGAGGGCGCCTGGGGCGGCCACAAGATCGGCTGCACCACGCCGGTCATGCAGGACTACCTCGGGATCCGCAACCCCAGCGCCGGCGGGGTCCTGGCGGCGGAGATCCGCCCCTCCCCCACCGCCGTCGCGCCCCGCGGGGCGACGCGTCTCGGGGTCGAGTGCGAGGTCGCGGTGCGCCTCGCGAAGGACCTGCCGGGCGGCGGCTGCACCCCCGAGCGGGCGGCGGCGGCCGTCGGCGCCTGCATGGCCTCGATCGAGCTCGTCGAGGACCGCTACGTCGACTACCCGTCGCTCGACGCGCCGACCCTGAACGCCGACGACATCTTCGGCGCGGGCCTCGGGCGGGGGCCCCAGCACGAGGGCTTCGAACCGCCCCCCCACCCCCCCGCCACGGCCACCCCCG
>JBEGMS010000107.1:0-4343 GCA_041182985.1 Actinomycetota bacterium | reverse complement strand
GTCC
The DNA here is from genome assembly GCA_041182985.1 of Actinomycetota bacterium. Classification (GTDB taxonomy): domain Bacteria; phylum Actinomycetota; class Thermoleophilia; order Gaiellales; family F1-60-MAGs149; genus F1-60-MAGs149. The sequence continues at coordinate 4,339 of JBEGMS010000107.1, read as the reverse complement.
TCTTCGTCTCCGCCGACCGTGTCGTCGAGGCGACCACGACCGTCCGCGCGACCGATCCGGTGCCGACGGGCGTCGCACGGATCGGCGGGCCGGGCACCGTCTCCGCCTACCCCGGAGTGGCCGTGATCGACACGGGCATCGCAAAGCACTCCGAGCTCAACGTCCAAGGCGGCTGGAACTGCCTGTCCGGGCCGGTCCGCTCGTGGGGCGACGCGAACGGCCACGGCACCCACGTCGCCGGCACGATCGCCGCGCGCGCCAACGATGCCGGCGTGATCGGAGTCGCCCCCGGGGCACCGCTCTACGCCGTGCGCGTGCTCGACCGGACCGGCTCCGGCACATGGTCGAGCGTCATCTGCGGGCTGGAGTGGGCCGTGCGCAACGCCAACAGCGTGAAGGTCGTGAACCTCAGCTTGTCCGGTGGCGGCACGGACGGCGGCGACTGCGGGAGCGCCAACGGCGACGCGCTCCACCGCGCGGTCTGCAGCGCCGTGGCCGCGGGCATCACCGTGGTCGTCGCCGCGGGCAACACCGGCACCGACATCGCGGGCTCGGTCCCCGCCGCCTATGACGAGGCGATCACCGTCTCCGCGCTCGCCGACTACGACGGCGCCGCCGGCGGCACCGGGAGCCCGACCTGCGGCGGCTACGGGGGCGACGACACGTTCGCGGGCTTCTCGAACTTCGCGCGCACCGAGGCCGACCGCGCGCACATGCTGGCCGCCCCGGGCGCCTGTATCCGCTCGACGTGGCTGAAGGGCGGCTACCAGACCCTCTCCGGCACCTCGATGGCCAGCCCGCACGTCGCCGGCGCCGCTGCCGTGCTGCTCGCCGCGACGCCCGGGCTCTCGCCCGCCGCCGTGCGCGATGCGCTGCGCGGCTCCGGCGAGGCCCTCGGCGCAGGCCACCTCGACCCGCGCGGCCTCAACCCCGAGCCTCTCCTGCGTCGCCCCTAGCGATCACGCGGCAGGCGCGGGAGCCGCCCGAACGGGACGCGCAGGGCGCGAGGCAGGGCCGTGCTGCCGCTAGCATTCGCCCGAACCCGCGAGCGAGGACCCGATGGCCGCCAAGAAGAAGACCCCGCCCCCGCCCAAGCGCAAGCAGGAGGCCGCCGGCTCGCGCCGCGGCCTGTGGATCACGCTGATCGCGGCCGGCACCGTGGCGATCGTGGTCGCGGGCGTGCTGATCTTCCTGTCGCAGCGCTCCGGCGAGGGCGGCACCGGCGGCGCGAACGCCGCCGAGGTCGAGGCCGGCAAGCTGGTCGGCGTCGAGGAGGTCGAGGAGCGCTTCGCGGGCATCCCGCAGGAGGGCGCGGTCCTCGGCGACCCGAACGCCCCCGTGACCATCACGGAGTACGCGGACCTGCGCTGCCCCGCGTGCAAGCTGTTCGCAACGGACTACTTCCCGACGGTGGTCGACGAGCTCGTGCGCACCGGCAAGGCCAAGTACGAGTTCCGGATCTGGCCGATCCTCGGCACCGACTCCGTGCTCGCCGCCCAGGCCGGCATCGCCGCCCAGCAGCAGAACAGGCTGTTCGAGTACCAGGACCTCTGGTACCTCAACCAGCAGGACGAGTCGAAGGACTACGCGACCGACGCCTACGTCGACGGCGTGGCCCAGGCCCTCGGCCTGAACCTCGCGGAGTTCCAGGCGGACCGCCAGGACGACGCGCTGTGGACGCCCGCGATCCAGGACGTGCAGGTGATCGCCGCCCAGAACAACTTCGGCGGCACCCCCTCCTTCGTGATCACGGGCCCCGGCGGCGAGAAGGTCCTCTCGGGCGGCGTCCCGGAGGCGTCCGAGATCGCCGAGGCGGTCGAGGAGGTCTCCTAGGCGTTGGCCGGCGACGCGGCGTCCCAGCTGGTCGCCGAGTCGCCGAGCGCCCTCTGGCGCCGCGTCGAGTCCACGCTCGGCGAGCTCGGCGGCGGGGTCGTCGAGGGTGAGGTCCAGCAGGTCACCCGGGCGTCGTCCGGGCACGTCTACCTCGATCTCTCGGACGGCGAGGCGCGGGTCGGCTGCGTGATCTGGCGCTCGACCGCCGAGCGCCTCCCCGAGCTGCCCCGCCAGGGCCAGCTGATCCAGGCGCGCTACCGGCGGATCCGCGTCTACGCGCCGCGCGGCACCGTCTCGCTCGAGGTGGATGCGATCCGCGCAGCCGGCGAGGGCGAGCTCCTGCGACGCGTCCAGGAGGCGCTCGCCCGGCTCGTCGCCGATGGCCTGACCGACGCCGAGCGGAAGCCGCCCGTGCCCGCCTTTCCGCGCCGCGTCGGCCTCGTCACCGGCCGCGCCTCCGACGCCGAGGCGGACGTGGTGCGGGCGCTCCGGGACCGCTTCCCGCCCGTGCGGATCAGCGTCGCCCACGCGCTCGTGCAGGGCGTCGACGCCGTCAACTCGCTGATCGACGCGCTCGGCCGGCTCGCCTCCGAGCCCGAGGTCGACGTGATCGTGCTGGCCCGCGGCGGCGGCTCGGTCGAGGACCTGATGCCCTTCTCGGACGAGCGGCTGTGCCGTGCGATCGCGGCGCTCGACGTGCCCGTCGTCACCTCCATCGGGCATACCCGCCAGCGCCCCAACTGCGACTTCGTCGCCGCGGCGGCGGCCGAGGTGCCGGCGCGCGCCGCCGAGCGGGTGGTGCCGAGCGCCGCCGAGCTGGACGCCCGCCTGGACCGCACCGGCGCCGACATCGCCGGCTGGGCGGCGGGCGCGCTCGAGCGGGCCGCGGCGCGCGTGGAGCGCTCGGCGATGCGCCCCGCCGGCCAGGCCGCCCTGCTCGAGCGGTCCGGCCGCGTCGACCTCGCCGGCCAGGCGCTCGCCCACGCGGGCGAGCGGGCCACGGGCGATCCCCGCGAGCGCCTGCTCGGGGCCGGCGCCGTGCTCGGGCGCGCGCTCGGGCGCGTGCCCCAGGCCGCCACGCTGGACGCGGCCCGCGCGCGGCTCCACGCGGGCGCGGGGGCCCTCCGCCACCGGCTCGAGCTCGGCGAGCGCGCGCTGTCCGGGGCGCTCGGGCTGATCCGGGCGCGCGACTGGCGCGAGCGCGGCTTCGCGCTCGTGCGGCTGCCCGACGGACGGCTGCTGCGCGATGCGCGCGACGTCGCACCCGGCCAGGCCGTGACGATCGAGCTCGGAGGCGGTACGCTCGACGCCGAGGTGCGCGCGGTGCGCCCCGACGACGCGGAGGACGGCGTGGCGTGACGAAGCCGAGGAAGGTCTCGTTCGAGCAGGGCCTCGAGCGCCTCGAGGAGATCGCCGAGCGCCTCGGCGAGGCCGAGCTGTCCGTCGAGGAGACGATTCGCCTCCTGCGCGAGGGCAAGGGCCTCGAGCAGGCGCTGCGCGCCTACCTGGAGACCGCCGAGCGCGACCTCCAGGAGATCGAGGCCGGGCGCGGGCTCGACGCGTTCGAGATCGACCGGCCGTCGGACGGCCCGGCCGCCGCGGACGGCTGAGCCGCCCCCGGCCGACCGTCCGGCCTCTGGCATGATGCCGGCGATGGAGCACGTCTCGCAGGCGCTCGACGCCGACTGCCACCCGGCCCCCCTCGAGGCGCTGTTGGGCGACACCGTCCCGGTCGGCGAGCACTTCGTCCGCAGCCACTTCGGAACGCCGCAGCTGGCGGAGGCCGACTACACCCTCGAGGTCACGGGCCTCGTGACGCGGTCGGTGCGCTGGCGCCTCGACGACCTGCGCAAGCTCTCGCACGTGGCCCGTCACGTGGCGCTCGAGTGCGCGGGGCACCGTCGCACCGAGCTCGACCCGCTCGCCAGCGGCGTGCCGTGGGCGCTCGGCGCCGTCTCGCACGCGCGCTGGGCGGGAGGCTCCCTGCCCGATCTGCTCAGCATCGTGCGGCCCCTGCCGGAGGCCACCCACATCGTCTTCCACGGCGCCGACGCGGGACCCTGCGAGGGACGCGACGGCCCCGAGCCCTTCGCCCGCTCCCTGCCCCTGCGCGACCCGGTCGTGCGCGACGCGATCCTCGCGTGGGAGATGAACGGCCGGGCGCTGACGCCCGAGCACGGCTACCCCGTGCGGCTCGTCGCACCGGGCTGGTACGCCGTCTCGTCCGTCAAGTGGCTGACCCGGATCGAGCTGGTCGCGGACGCGTTCGACGGCTTCTTCCAGGCCGTCGACTACCGGCTCGTCGAGGAGGGCCAGCCGGGCCCGGGCCGCGAGCTCACGGTGATGCCCGTGCACTCGCTGATCGTGGCGCCCGCGGACGGCGGCGAGGCCGCCGCGGGCCCCGTCCGCGTGGAGGGCGTCGCCTGGGGCGGCACGGGCGGGATCGGGCGCGTCGAGGTGCAGGTCGACGACGGCGACTGGCGGATGGCCCGCATCGACCCGGGCC
>JBEGMS010000106.1:0-5664 GCA_041182985.1 Actinomycetota bacterium | reverse complement strand
CAGCGTGGCCGCGGCCGGCCCCCTGCCGCGCACGCCGGGCTGCGAGGGCGTGGGCAGGACGGCCGATGGCCGTCGCGTCGGCTTCCGCGGCGCGGGGCTCGGCCTCGTCCGCGACGGCGCCTGGGCCGAGCGCGTGGTGGTGCCCGCCGACGCCCTGGCCCTGATCCCGGACGGCTGCGAGGACCGCGACGCGGCGGCGCTCGGCATCCCGGGCGTGACCGCGCTCGACTGCCTCGACCTCGCCGAGGTCGGCGAGGGCTCGACGGTGCTCGTCCTGGGCGCCTCGGGCGGCGTCTCCACGATCGCGCTGCAGCTCGCGCGCACGCGCGGGGCGCGGGTGATCGCCCAGACCACATCCCCGAACCGGGTCGGCCAGGTCTCGCGCCACGCCGACGAGGTCGTCGTGGCCGAGGCCGACATGCTCGAGGAGGCCGTGCGCGAGATCGCGCCCGACGGCGTCGACGCGATCCTCGACCCGCTCGCGGGGCCCTTCGCGGCGCCCTGTGTGCGGCTCCTGGCCGCCAAGGGCACGCTCGTCCTCTACGGCGCGAGCGCGGGGTCGGAGTTCGCGTTCGGCCCGCAGGAGATGTACCGCAAGAACGCACGCGTGGTCGGCTACAGCGGCCTGCCCGTCGCCCCGGCGGCGACCGCCCGCTCGATGGAGGCGCTCTACGCCCTCGTCGCGGCTGGCACGCTCGAGGCGGTCATCGCGGACGAGCTCCCGCTCGAGCAGGCGAACGACGCCGTCGCCCGCATCCGCGAGAACCGCGCGGGCGGCAAGCTGCTGCTCCGGCCCTAGGCCTCGTCCGGCTGCGCGGCCGCCCGCCGGCGCCGGCAGACGAGCGCGGCCACGACGCGCCAGCCGACCAGGCCCGCGCCGAGGAACAGGAGGGCCACGATGATGAAGGCCGTCTCGGGCAGCCGCCCCTCGAGCACCGTGCGGATCGCCATCCCGCCGGCCACGCTGCCGAGCCAGACGACGGCCCCGCGGCCCACCGAGCGCGGACGGCGGCGCAGGCCGACGACGAGCGCCGTCGCCGCGTAGCCCGCGAGGAAGGGCCAGGCCACGCCGAGGACGGCGAGCGCAGCGGTGTCGCCCTCGTGGTTCTCGCGCCCGAGCAGCGTGAACAGCACGATCCACGCCACGTCCACGAGGAGCCAGCCCATACGATGATTCTCGCATGGCAGGCTCGCTCGTCCCCGGGATCGTGCTCGCCGTCGGCGGCGGGCTCGCCGCCGTGCGCACGGAGACGGGGGAGGAGCGGGTCGCCAAGTTCGCGGGCCGGCTCGATCGGCGCCCCGTCGCCGGCGACCGCGTCGGCCTCCTGCTCGAGGCGGACGGCGGCGCCCGGATCGACGTGATCGAGGAGCGCGCCACGGAGCTGCGCCGCCAGCAGCGGATGCGCTCGGAGGGCGAGCGGGCGATGAAGGAGCAGGTCCTGGCCGCCAACGCCGAGTGCGTCCTGATCGTCGCGGCGATCGCGGACCCGCCGCTGCGCCGCGGGCTGATCGACCGCATCCTCGTGGCCGGCTGGCGCGGGGGGATGGTGCCGCTACTCGCGATCACCAAGCGCGACCTCGCCGAGCGGGCCGCCGAGCCCCCCGAGCAGGTGCTCGCCGACTATGCCCTGATCGGGGTGGCGGGGGTCTGCGTCGATGTGCGCACCGCGGAGGGCGCCCAGGCCGTGCGGGCGCTGATCGCGGGGCGGACGGCGGCGGTGGTCGGCCACTCCGGCGTCGGCAAGTCGACGCTCGTCAACGCGCTCACAGCGGGCGGCCAGACGACGGGCGCCGTGCATGAGCTGTCCGGGCGGGGGCGCCACACCACAACCACCGCGACTTGGCTCGACACGCCCGACGGGGGCGCGCTGATCGACCTGCCCGGGATCCGCAGCTTCTCCCTGGCGGGCATCGAGCCGTCCGATCTGCGCCACGCATTCGCGGACGTGGCCGATGCCGCGGAGCGCTGCCGCTTCCGCGACTGCCGCCACGTCGGCGAGGCCGGCTGCGCCGTGGCCGAGGCGGTCGACCCCGCGCGCCTGGCGAGCTACCGCAAGCTGCTCGCCGAGCTCGAGGAGGGCTGAGAACGACGACGGCGCCCGGGCCGGGGGGCCGGGGCGCCGTCGGGACGAGCGGTGGAGCGGTCCGCGCCTAGCGCTTGTGCAGCACCTTGCGGATCTTCTCGAGCTCCTTCGACTCCTGCGTCGCGCGCTCGAGGTCGCGCTCCAGCTCCGCGATGTGCGCCTGCAGGGCGTCGATCGCGGTCTTCGCCTCCTGAATCAGGCGCTCGGTCTGCTGGTTCGCCGACTTCGCCGCCGTGCGGGCGCCCGCACGGGCGGTGCGGGCGGTGCGGCGGACGCCGCCGCCGTCGACCTGCTCGCGGGCGGTCCGGTAGTACTGGGTCATGACGGTGTTGGCGGAGCGGCCCGACTGCTTCGCGACCTTGGCGAACGCCTCGGTCTTCTTCATGCCCTGCTCCACCAGCGCGCGCACGTCCTCGTACGTCTGCCGGCCGATGTCGCCGTGGGCGGGCTTCTTGGTGGTGGCGCCGTCGGACGACGCGCCGTTCGTGGAAGTGGCCATGCGCAGATCCTGTCACATGTCACAAGCACCGGGTGCGGTCAAATAGCACCGGTTCGTGAAAACCGAATATGAGTGCGGACTTTCACGCAACTGGTGTCACATTTTAGACCTTGTGATCGGCGGGCCACCGGGCCGCGCACGGCGGCGCGATGTCCGTCAGAATGGGCGCATGCCGCGATCCTTCCGCATCCCCGTTCTGGCGCTGCTCGCGCTGCTCCTCGCCGCCGCGCCCCTGCTCGCCGCCTGCGGCGGGTCGAAGCTCGCGGACGACCCGCAGGCCGTGCTCTCCGCCGCGAAGCTGCCGCCCCCGGGCCCCAACGCCTCCAAGCTGAAGGTCGAGTTCACGCCGGGCGACGCCGCCCCGCAGGACGGCGCCACCACGGAGGAGGACCCGCTCGGCGGCCTGCTCGGCGGCCCGATCCAGATCGAGGCGACCTCCGAGGGCGACGCCGAGGCGGGCGTGACGGGCGACGCGAAGATCACCGCGGGGCCCGCGAACATCGCGCTCGCCTTCCGCGCCAACGGGGACAACACCTGGCTGCAGGTCGGCGACGAGTGGTACGAGCTCGGCCAGCCGCTCGGGATCGACTTCGCCGGCCTCGGCGGCGCGATCGGCCCGCTCGACGAGGTCGTCGTCGATCCGAAGGCCACCGCGGTCGAGGACATCGAGGGCGTGGACTGCGACCGCATCGACGGCCGCTTCAACCCGGCGCCCGGGCTGACGGATCAGCTGCAGGGCGCGGGCGATGGCCTCGGCCTCCCGCTCGACCTCGGCGCGCTCGCCGAGGGCCAGGCGGAGATCTCGGTCTGGGTGTCCCAGGAGGACGGCGTCGTCCGGCGCGTGCTGATCAGCACGGACGGCGCGGCCGACCAGGCCGCGGGCGGCGACGTCTCGATCGACCTGACCGTGATCCCGGCCGAGGCGGTCGAGGTGACGGCGCCGCAGGGCGCGAAGCCGATCACGGACCTGCTCGTCAGCCTGCTCGGGGACCAGCTCCCCGACCTGGGCGGCCTCGGCGACCAGCTCGGGGACCTGGGCGACCTCGATGGGCTGCTCGACGGGCTCGGCGACGGCGCCGCGACCGGCGAGAGCGCGTGACCCGGACGGTCGTCGCCTGCGTGCAGATGCACGCGGACCGGCCGCTCGCCGACAACCTCGAGGCGGCGGAGCGGCTCGTCGCCCGCGCGGCGGCGCGGGGCGCGGAGGTGATCTCGCTGCCGGAGCGCTGGAACGGCACCGGCCCCGACGACGTGATGATCGCGCAGGCCGAGCCGCTCGACGGTGAGACCGCGCGAGCGATGGCGGGCTGGGCGCGCCAGCACGGGGTCTGGCTGCACGGCGGCTCGATCGGCGAGGACACCGAGCCCGGCGTGCGCGCCTCCAACACGACGCTGGTCTTCGACCCGGCGGGCGAGCGCGTCGCGACCTACCGCAAGATCCACATGTTCGACATCGACGTCGAGGGGGCGGCGGCGCGGGAGTCGGCCGCCAACAAGCCGGGGGATGGGCTCGTCCTCGCCGACGTCGCCGGCTGGCCGGTGGGCCTGACCATCTGCTACGACCTGCGCTTCCCCGAGCAGTACCGCGAGCTCGCCCTCGCGGGTGCCGAGGCCTTCATGGTGCCCGCCGGCTTCACGATGGCGACGGGCCGCGACCACTGGGAGGTGCTGCTGCGGGCCCGCGCGATCGAGAACGGCGCCTACGTGATCGCCGCCAACCAGCACGGCTTCTGGGACGGATCGGCCCGCTACGCCCGCTCGATGATCATCGACCCGTGGGGGATCGTGATCGCCAACGCCGGCGACGGCGAGGGCATCTGCGTCGCGGAGATCGACCGCGAGCGGGTCGCCGACATGCGCCGGCGGATCCCCGTGCTGAGCGCGCGCCGGCCTGCGGCCTACACCGTGCGGCCGCCCGATCCCGCGCAGTAGCGTTGGCCCATGCCCGCGCCGCACGGCATCGTCTTCGACATGGAGGGCGTGCTGCACGTCGGCTACGCGGAGCTGCCCGGGGCCCGGGAGGCGATCGCCCGGCTCGACCGGGCGGGCATCCCGCACGCGATCCTGACGAACACGACCAGCCGGCCGCGCTCGGCGATCGCGGAGCGCCTCGCCGAGATGGGGATGGCGTACCCGGCCGAGCGGATCGTGACGGCGGCCTCGGCCACCGTCTCCTTCCTGCAGCGGCGCCACCGCGGCCGCCGCGTCCTGCTCCTGGCCGAGGCGGGGGCGCACCGGGAGGTCGCGGAGTCGGGCGGGCTCGACCTGGTCGACCGCTGGCAGCACGCCGAGGTCGTCTGCCTCGGCGGGCCCTCCGAGGCCACCACCTACGAGGCGCTGCAGGACGCCTTCCGGGCGCTGATGGAGGGCGCCGCCTTCGTGGCGATGCAGCGCAACCGCTGGTGGCCGACGCCGACCGGGCCCGGGCTGGACGCGGGCTGCTTCGTGCGGGGCCTCGAGTACTCGAGCGGGCGGCGGGCGACCGTGATCGGCAAGCCCGCGGTCGGGGCGTATCGCGCGGCCCTGCGGGTCCTCGGCGTGAAGGCGAACGAGGCGATGATGGTCGGCGATGACCCCGTCGCCGACCTCGCGACCGCGGGCCGGATCGGCATGGCCACCTGTCTCGTGCGCACGGGCAAGGGGCCGTCCTTCCCCGCGCCGTACCCGGGCGTCTCGTACGACGTGCCGGGCGTGGGCGACGTGCCCGCCCTGGTCGGAGCCTGAGCCGCCGGCCTCAGCGCTCGGGCTCGTCCTCTGGAGCGTGGTCGAGGCCGTGGTCCTCGAAGCGCCGCATGTACGGGACCATGTAGTCGATCACGGTGTCGACGATCAGCTGGCCCTTCTCGGTGGTGCCGCGCCTGGGGGCGCCGGAGGCGCCGTAGGCCGTCAGCTCCTCGAACAGCCAGATCTCCTTCACCGAGGGATCCGTCGTCGGCACCTGACCGCGCGCCTCGCCCATCTGCATGAGGTCGGGGAAGAGCGCGAGGCCGAGCGACGTCTCCGCCTCGCCGGCGTGGCCCCAGCCCTCCCAGACGTCGAACGTCCCCGCGGGGATGCGCTGATTCGTGATGACCCACCAGT
>JBEGMS010000105.1:0-14152 GCA_041182985.1 Actinomycetota bacterium | reverse complement strand
CGACGGTGGCGCCGTGCCGCTGCAGCAGGTCGGCGACGAGCCGCTCCGCATCGTCGGGGAGCCACTCGTCGCTGTCCAGCACGAGGGTCCACGGATGCCGCGCCTCGCCGAGGTGCCGGTTGCGGATGGCGTCCGTCCATGGCTCAGCGGGGATCCGCACGACGCGCGCGCCGTTCCGCTCCGCCACGTCCTCGGTGTCGTCGCCGCCGGGCATCGCGACCACGATGACGTCGTCGCTCCAGGCGACGCTGCGCAGGAGGCGAGGCAGAGTGGCCGCGGCGTCGCGGGCGTGGATCAGGACGGAGACGTCAGGCACGGATCCCCCGCGGGTCGGAGTCGACGGCGAAGCGTCCGGCCCAGCGCTCCTGGAAGACCGCGAGTGACGCGTGTTCGAAGGCGTGACGACCGGGTGTCGTCGACTGGAAGTGGATCGAGTCGACGTCCTGCGCGCAGGTGATGCGGTACCCCAGTTGGCGGGAGCGCAGGCACAGGTCGACGTCCTCGAAGCCGTAGGGATAGGCCTCGTCGAAGCCTCCGAGCTCCGACCAGACGGTGGTGCGGACCAGCATCGCGGCCCCGGTCACGCACTGCAGATCACGCGCGATCCGCGGCACGATCCGCGTGCGCTCGCCCCAGCGATCGTGGTACGGCCCGCGCTCGTCGAACACGACGCCGCAGTGCTGGATCGTCCCCTCCGGGAAGATCAGCCGCGCGCCGACGATCGCGACCAGCGGGTCGGCGAGCACGTCGAGCATGCCTCCGAGCGCGCGCTCGTGCAGCAGCACGTCGTTGTTGAGGAACAGGAGGAGGTCGGACGGGACGGTGGCCGCGGCGGCGTTGCAGGCCTCGCTGAAGGACCGATGCGCGTCGAAGCGCAGCAGGTGATCGGCGAGCGGGTGGTCCGCGGCGACGTAGGGCACCTCCGAGGCGTTGTCGACGACGACGATGCGCCCTTCGGCGCGGCCATCGAGGCTGTCGAGCGCCCGCCGGGCGTGGTCGAGGCAGATGGCGAGCAGGCCGTCGAGGCCACGCGACGGGATCGCGACGAGGAGCCTCACCGCGTCGCCGCCGGGGTCCGGAGCGGCCGGCGCGCCGGTGGGCCCAGCCGCTCGACGAGCGCGCGCACCCGCGGCAGCTGGGCGTCGAGGCGGTAGCCGAGGGCCCGCGCCATCGCGGCGTGCCGCATCGCCCGCCAGTGGTCGGCCCATGCCGGATCGAGGAGGCGGGCGATCTGCTGTTCGAGGTGCCCGATCGACCCCACGTGGCACGTCACGCCATCCACGAGGTACTCCATCCCGCCGCGCACGGGCACGCTGAAGACGAGGCAGCCTGCCGCCATGGCCTCGAGCGCCGGCAGCCCGAACCACTCGTCCTCGGCCGTGGCGAGGTAGACGCCGGCGCGTCGCATCAGAGCGGCGACCTCGCACTCGTCCAGCCCGTCAACCTCCACGAGGGCGAGGCGGGGCTCGGACGCAGCCAACCCCCGCGCGATCTCGCGCCCGCGACGCGGCATGGCGAGGGTGGCGAGCGCATCCTTCTCCTCGCCGCGGTAGTGGAACGCATCAGCGACGGCGATGCCGACCTCGACCGGCTCGCGGCCGGCGACCGCGCGCACGTACGTCGCCGCCTCCTCCCAGCAGGTCAGCACGAGCACGTCGGGGTCGCGCAGGATCGGGTCGATCAGCGGGTCGGTGCCCTGGCAGTGGAACACGAGCCGGCGGCCGCTGGCGCGGAGCTCGTCGTAGTCGTGCGGGAGCGAGAACATCACGATGTCGTCGTCGGCCAGCCGTGCTAGCGCGGCGTCGCGGCGAACGACCGGCGCCAGCGAGCGGAACCAGCCGCTGGCGCGCCCGTCCGGCGTCGCGACGGCAGCGCACGCCCCGGCGCGGCCGAGCAGGTCGACGAACTGGTACGCGACCTTGATGCCGCCGTGGATGCCGGTGCTGGGAACGCAGTACAGGATCATGCGACGCCTTCCGCGAACCGGGCCAGCGCCCAGGCGGTGACGGGCCCGTAGACGCGCCGGGCGTACAGCAGGCGGGCCTCGCGCAGGCGCCGTGCACGCTCCACGGGGTCGATCGCGCTGCCCGCGGCGCCGATGTGGCGGACGCTGGTGCCGGTCGCGGCGACGCGCCCGCCGCCCGAGCACCAGCGGCGCCCGAGCTCGACGTCCTCCATGTAGAGCGGGTAGGCCTCGTCGAAGCCGCCGACGGCGAGCAGGCGTCGGCGGTCCGCGAACAGGCACGCGCCGTGGGCCCAGCCCCACGTCGGATCGTCGTAGCGCGGCGTGCGGGCGAGGGGGCCGGCGAGCCGGGGGCCGGCCAGATCGGCCGCGAGGCGCCGACGCGTGTAGCCGGCCCGCACGCCGGGCACCTGACCGCAATCGCCCTCGATCAGATCCGGACACGCGAGCACCGCGTCGTCGGTGCGGCAGAGCGACACCGCGGCGTCGACGGTGGCGACGTCGACGACGCAGTCGGGGTTGACGAACGCGACCACCGCTCCACGGGCGACCCGCAGGCCCGCGTTCGCGGCGGCCGCGAAGCCGTGATTGGCGGCGAGGCGCAGCACGCGCGCGCCATGGCGCTCGGCGACGTCGACGGAGTCGTCGTCGGAGAGGTTGTCGACGACGACGGTTTCGCCGATGCCGGCGAGGCGCTGCGCCCGCAGGCACGCCGGGAGCGTGCGGGCCGAGCGATGGGTGACGACGACGCCCGTGACCCCGACCGGCGCCTCGCCGCGATACCCCGCCTCGATGGCGTCCATCTCGGCGAGCGACTCCGCCGTTGGCCCCTGGGTGAAGTTGGAGAAGTGGACGATCCGCGCCCCATCGCGCGGGAACGGATCGTCCCACCAGGCGCAGTGGTTCCACGACCAGTCGAGGTCGACGCAGACGCCCGGACGGCGGCCGCACGCCCAGTGCTGCAGGTAGTCCTGATCGCCGACGATGTGGTCGCCGACCGCATGCGAGCCGACCTCCGCGCGCCGCGCACGCGCCCACCTGCAGAACGCGGCCAGCTCGTCGCGCCGCCCGAGCACGACGCCGCTGTTGTGGTAGCGGAAGATCTCGAGCGGGGGCGGCTCCCCCTCCGGGTCGATCACGCGCAGGCTGACGTCGCGATAGTGCTCGCGGAAGCGCGCCCGGTCCATGTCGGACCCGCGGATGCCGGTCTGCTCCACCATCCCGAGGGCGTGCGGGCCGAGCGCCCGGCTGGCATCCGCGGCGGTGACGTCGCCCACCACGCGCGTGTCGGCGTCGAGCAGGCAGAAGAGCTCCGCGTCGCTCGCCTCGAGCGCCACCGCGAGCCCGTCGATCTTGGCGAGGAAGCGCTCCGCGCGGTCGTACCGCGTGGCGGGGTCGAGCTGGTGGACGACGACCCGCGGCGACGTGAAGAGGTCCGGTGCGACGGGACCGTCCGCGACGAGCACGACCTCCCAATCGGTTCGCCACAGCACCGAGCGCACGCACGCCGCGGCAGCCCGGTGGTAAGCGGGCGCGCCAAGCGCGGTGATGCACGCCGTGAGCCGCCCTCCAGCCACCGCCACATCATGGTCACCCCATCGGCTCTCCACCACGCCCGGCCTCCGCCGGCACCCGTGCCGGATACCATGGGCGGCGTGATCGCCCCGGAGGAGCCGTCCACCAGCGCCCCTCGCGCGCGCTCCGCCGATCCCATCACCGGGTCCAAGGCCGAGCGGCGGCGCGCGCAATGGGAGCTCCTCCGCACGCTGACCCACCGCGAGCTGCGCGGGCGCTACCGCGACTCCGTCCTCGGCTCGGCCTGGACGCTGCTCCAGCCGCTCCTGATGACCGGCATCTACTACTTCATCTTCTCGTTCCTGTTCGCGACCTCGTCGATCCCGAACTACGCCCTGTTCGTCCTCGTCGGGATCATCCTCTTCAACTTCTTCTCCAACGTCGTCTCGACGGGGACGTCGTCCCTGCTCGCCAACGCGGACATCATCCGCAAGGTCTGGTTCCGCCGGGAGATCATCCCGATGTCGGTGGCGCTCGCCAACGCGCTCACCACCGGCATCCTCCTGATCCTCGCCCTCGCCGCCTGCGTGTGGGCGAACCCCGACGCCCTGCGGACCGTCTGGCTCGTCCCGATCGCCTTCGCGCTCCTCACCGCCCTCGTCTTCGGCCTCGCCACGCTGCTCGCCGTCGCCAACGTCTTCTTCCGCGACACCGCCCACTTCGTGGGCGTCATCCTGCTGCCGCTGTTCTTCCTGACGCCCGTCTTCTACAGCCTCAGCGCCTTCCCCGTCACCCCGCCCGAGTGGGTGATCACCGCGATGCGCTACGGCAACCCGCTCACGCCCTACCTCGAGGCGATCCGCGCCCTCGGGATGGAGGGCGTCGTGCCGGGCTGGCCGCTCGTGCTCTACTGCGTCGTCGTCGGGCCCGCCGCCGCCCTGCTCGGCGTCTGGACCCTGCGCCGTCGGGACGACCAGATGGCGGTCGAGCTGTGAGCCGCGTCGAGCCGGGCCGGATCCGCGCCGAGAACCTGGGCCGCCGCTTCGAGATCGCCGCCCAGGGCGGCCGCTCGCTGCGCGCCACCCTCCTGCGCCGCGAGCACGCCAGGCCGCGCGAGTTCTGGGCGCTGCGGCACGTGGATCTCGACGTCGCCCCCGGCGAGACCTTCGGCATCGTGGGCCGCAACGGCTCGGGCAAGAGCACGCTCCTGAAGATGCTGGCCCGCATCTTCGGCCCCACGGAGGGCTCGTGCGAGGTCGGCGGCCGCCTCTCGTCGCTGCTCGAGCTCGGCGCCGGCTTCCACCCCGAGTTCTCCGCGGTCGAGAACATCTACCTGTCGGCCGCCATCTACGGCATCCCCCGCGACGAGGTCCACCGCGAGATCGAGAGCATCATCGACTTCGCGGAGCTCGAGGAGTTCAAGGACCAGCCCGTCAAGACCTTCTCGAGCGGGATGTTCGCGCGGCTCGGGTTCTCGGTGGCGATGCACGTCAACCCCGACGTGCTCCTCCTCGACGAGGTGCTCGCGGTCGGCGATGAGGCGTTCGTGCAGAAGTGCATGGGGCGGTTGGCCGAGTACCGACTTCGGGGGGGCACGATGGTGATCGTCACCCACGACGCCGCCGTCGTGCAGCGGATCTGCGATCGAGCGCTCCTCCTTGAACACGGCCTTGCGGTCGCGCTCGGCCACGCTCCGGACGTCATCGGCACCTACCGAGAGCGTCTTGCCCAGGGGGCCGAGATGCACGTGGGCGCGCGGGCGGGCGACGACGGCTCGTTCGCCATCGAGACCGAGATCATCGACGGCTCGGGTGAGCGTCGACGCGTCATGACCGAGGGCGAGCCCTTCGCCGTGCGGCTGCGCGTGCTGGCCGGCACGGACCTCGACCCGGCCGATGTCAATGTCGAGTTCAAGGACCAGGCGGGGCGCCCGCTGACCGGCAACACCCTCCCCTCGGTGCCATTCGCGCGCGGCGACGAGCGCACCTTCGAGTTGGCCATCCCCACACCCCCGTTCCGCAGCGGCGTGTTCAACGTCGCCGTCTCGATCTGCGACGGCCTATCGCTCAAGCCGCGGTTTCACGACGATGCGGCCGAGACGCTGACGGTGATCGCCGACTCCGACCACACGGGGGGCGCGATCCGCCTCAACGCGGAGTGGCGAACACCCGCGTCACGGGCCGCAAGGCCCACCGACGAGAACGCCTGAGGCGCCGGTTCGGGCCGCTGGACGAACACCCACGCACGGCGCAGCCGTAATCCCGTGAGGGGGAACAGATGCGGCTTCGCACCCGCGAGGCCGCTCGCGCGAAGAGGAACTCCGGGCGCGATGGCTACGCGATCCCGCGTGCGTCCCTGAGGACCGCCGCCGCCGCGTCGACGGGCGCGAGGTCCTGGTCGCCCTCAACGCCACGTCGCCTGATGGTGACGACGCCGTCCTTCTCGAGCCGCTTGCCGATCGTGATCCGCAGCGGCACCCCGATCAGGTCGGCATCGGCGAAGCGCACGCCGGGCGACAGATCGCGATCGTCGACGACGACGCTGAGGCCCTGCTCGGCCAACTCCGCGTCCATGGCGTCGGCGGCGGCCAACGCCGCCTCCCCGATCGGCGTGATCCAGACGTCGTAGGGCGCGACCGTGGGCGGCCAGACCAGCCCGGCGTCGTCGTGGCACTGCTCGGCGATCGCGGCGACCGTGCGCGCCGGCCCGATGCCGTACGACCCCATCCAGATCAGCTGCTCCGTGCCGCTCTCGTCGAGGTAGGTGGCGCCGAGCGCCTCCGCGTAGCGCGTGCCGAGCTGGAAGATGTTGCCGACCTCGATCGCGGGCTCGATCCGCAGCGGGCTGCCGGTCTCGACCGACAGCTCGCCCTCCTCGACGTGGCGGATGTCGACCACGCGCCCCGTGAAGTCGCGCCCGAATTCGGCCCCGTGCAGGTGCCAGTCGGTGCGGTTCGCACCCGTCAGGTACGCGCCCTCGGTGAGGACGGGATCGACGATCACCTCGCGCACCTGGCCCTCCTTGAGACCAACGGCCCCGATCGAGCCGGGCTCGGCCCCGAAGGTGGCGCGGATCTCCTCGGGCGTCGCGGGTCGGAAGGGAGCGCCGATGGCGCGGGCCAGCTTGAGGTCGTGGGCGCGGTGGTCGCCGCGCACGAGCGCGAGCACGATCCCGCCCCGATCGTCCTCGGGGACGACGATCACGGACTTGGCCGTGAGCCGCGGATCGCGGCCGACGTATGCGGCGAGCTGCTCGATCGTGGTGATCCCGGGCGTCTCGATCTCGCGGATCGGCTCCGACGGCCCGAAGTCCGGCACCGACGCCCGCGAGACGGCGAGCTCGACGTTGGCGGCGTAGGAGCCGTCCTCAGACAGGGCGATCCGGTCCTCGCCGGCCGGCGAGGGCGCCATGTACTCCATGGCGGCCGACCCGCCCATCATGCCGACGTCCGACTCGACCTCGTAGAAGCGCAGGCCCAGACGCTCGAAGATGCGTCGGTAGGCGCCCGCCTGGGCGTCGTAGGAGGCCTGCAGCCCCTCCGGATCGCGATCCAGGGAGTACGCGTCCTTCATGATGAACTCGCGCGTGCGCAGCAGCCCTCCCTGCGGGCGCGGCTCGTCGCGCTCCTTGGTCTGGAACTGGTACCAGCACTGCGGCAGGTCGCGGTAGGAGCGGATCTCCGCCGCGGCGTGCAGCGCGATCGTCTCCTCATGCGTCATCGCCAGCACCAGCTCGCTGCCTTTCCGGTCCTGCAGCTTGAAGAGCTCGGGAATCGCGTTGCGGCCCGTCTGGCGCCAGAGGTCCTCGGGGTGCAGGACGGGCATCAGGAGCTCCTGGCAGCCGATCGCGTCCATCTCCTCGCGGATCACCTGCATGGTGCGCGTGAGCGTGCGGTACCCGAGGGGCATGAACGACCACAGGCCCGAGCCGACCTGGCGCACGTAGCCGGCGCGCACGAGGAGACGATGCGACGCGGCCACGGCATCGGCCGGGTCGTCGCGGAGGGTCGGCAGGAGGAGGCGGGACGCACGCACGGGAGACAGTCTAGGGCCTTCCCTCCTGACGCCCCGGGACGCCCCGGGCCACGGTGAAACCCGTGATGTCTGCCACACTCAACGGACTGACATGGACCTGCCCCGACGCATCAACGCGGCCCGTCGGCGAGGCGCTGACCGACATCCGAGCGCTCGATCGATCGGGCGCGCGCAGCTCCTCGCGATCGCGGTGATCGCCCTGGTCGTTCCGACGGTCCTCACCGCGTGGTCCCTGAGCGCCCCACTCGGGTCAAGCCCGGACGACGCGTACCACCTGCCGAGCATCTGGTGCGCGGCAGGCGACGTACCCGGCCGCTGCGGGATCTCGCCTGATCGCACCGAGGCGGCCGTCCCGGCGCTCGTGCTCGCGGGCAGCGACTGCTACCGACTGGCTCCCGCAACCAGCGCGGGATGCCAAGGCTCCATCGGCGATGGGCTCCGCCCCACCGACGCGTGGAACGGGCGCAACCAGCTGTACCCGCCGCTGTTCTACCGGACCATGAACCTGCTGGTGGTCGACAACCCGAAGACGAGCGTCCTGCTGATGCGCGGCTTCAACGCCCTCCTCGCCGTCGTCCTGCTCCTCGGAGTGCTCCTGGTCGCGCCTCGATCGATTCGGCAGGCCGTATTCGTTTCGAGCGCCGCCGCATCGGTCCCCCTTGGGCTGTTTCTGATCGCCTCGAACAACCCGAGTGCCTGGACCGTGATGGGGGTGGGCACGTTCTGGGCGTTCCTCGTCGCGGCGCTCGAGACAGCCAGCAACCGGCATGCCGCGATCGCGTACGCGCTCGCCGGCCTGAGCGCGGCCCTGGCCATCGGCTCCCGTGCCGACGGTGCCGTCTACATCGCCATCTCCGCGATCGCGGTGATTCCTCTGACCGCGCACCGGGGACAGCCGCTCGGACGTTGGCTGTGGCGTCGGCGCCTCCTGCCATTGGCGATAGTCGGGGCGCTCGGCATCCTCGCCTTCACCCGGTCGGCCCAGTCCGGCGTCGCCGCCGGCGGGTTCCTCGACAATGCGCCGATCGCGCAGGTCGGCCTGCGCGGGTACGCCGATCGCGTCGTGGCCCTGCTCGGATCGATCGACAGCGATCGCCTCTTCACCTACGCCGGCTTCGTCCCCGGGCTGATCGCGGGGGCGTTCGGCGGCTGGGGCCTCGGCTGGCTCGACGTGCCGATGCCAGCCATCGTCGTTGCGGTCTCATTCTCCACCGCCTTCACCCTCGTCGTGATGGGCTTGCGGTCCATGGATCGCGGGAAGGGCGTCGCAGTCTGCATCATGCTGATCGCCGTGATCGCGATCCCGACGTGGGTCGCGGTCACCGGTCGCCACGACCCGGGCACGTACGTGCAGCCCCGCTACGTGTACCCGCTCGCGTTCGCCCTGATCGGGATGGCGCTCGCGGCCGTGCCCCGAACCGGCAGGCTGCGACTCGCACGCAGTCAGTGGCTGAGTCTGGCGATCGCGCTCTCCCTCGCGCAGGCCTTCGCCCTGCACGCCACCATCCGGCGTTTCGCCACGGGAGTCGAGATCACGGCCTTCGACCTCGATCTCGCTGTCGAGTGGTGGCGGGCGGGAGCCCCCAGCCCGATGGTGGTGTGGGCGGTCGGGAGCGTCGCCTACGCGGCGCTAACGATCGTCGCCTTTCGGCTGTTCGCGGGCGGCGAGGAACGGCTACCGACGGATGGTCCCGACGTGGTCCACGTCACGGTGGATCGCGATGCCCGCCCATCCGAATGACCGGTGGTAGGGCCGGTCGAGGGCGAATCCGGCCTGCCGGGCAAGTATCGAGAGCGAGGACTGGTCCTGCCGGTGGTTCGATCGGTCCGATCCTGCGGGGGCGATGCAGGCGGCGTCGCGGGCGCACCGCGCCCATGCGGCGAGGAGATCGCGAACCCCCGCCATAGCGGGATCGGCTCCGACGATGCCGCCGCTGAGGTTCGCGGCCGTGCGGTGCGCGATCGACACGTTGAAGCGCTCGAGCATGAGCGGATGGGTCCAGTCGACGATCCTCCCGCTGCTGTGCGGCGAGTAGAGTCCATCGCGCGCGATCACCCGGGCGAGCACGTCCAACGAGCCGACCACCAGATCGCCGGCGTCGAGCCAGAGCAGCAGCCGGGCGGGATCGCCCGCAGCCTCGTGCTCGATGATGACCGGCTTCCACGCGTAGTGCCCCGCCTGATGGCGGACATCCATGTGCTGCGGCTCCTGTGCGAACGGGAACGGCCGAATCCGCACCTTCGGGTGCGCGGCTTTGAGCCGCTCGACCTGCCGCAGCTCGAGGCCCAGATCCCACGCCACGAAGTCGGCGGTCGGCGCATGGCGCTGGACGCTCGCGGCGAGGTTCGCGAGCGATGCGCCGTGAGTGGCGTCGGCAGCCGACACGATCGTGATGCGGCGTATCGGGGAGCCGATCGCGAATCGCCCCCGCCAGCGCGCCGCGACGGCCGGTGCCACCTCGTCGTGGATCATCCGGCGACTGCCGCCGACGAGGCCCCACGCGCGCATCCAGGCCCCTGTCATCGGGGCCGCTGGCAGTCCCGATGCGGCCCGTGGCGACGGGCGGTTCCAGTCACGGCCCCGGCGAACCCACGGCGGCATCCAGCCCGCTTCCCGTGGCCACCGCCCACTCGCTGTGAAGGACCCGTGGCACGTCGGGGAGGATAGCGGCGCGTCAGTGCGGATCTGATCCCACGGCCCCGCTCGGCGCTCGCAAGGCGATCGCGCTGGCCGCGTGACGCAGACTGCGGCGATCGAGGCAAGGGAGCGCGGGATGTACGTTGAATGACGAGATGGCCGTGATGTGGGCACACTGCCGGTGCATGACCGACCCGCGACCCGCACGCCGTGCTACCCGGTGATCGACCTCGTCGTCACCGCGTGCCACGAGCGCGACCTTCCGATCTGGTCGACGGCCGCGGAGGCCCTGCGACGACGCGTGGCGACACGTCGGTTCCTCGTCCTCGTGCCCGACAGCCAGCTCGCGGCGGTCTCGGCGGCCACGCCGGAAGGGTTCGACGTCCGCCGAGAATCGGAGTACGTCGCCGCGATCATGCCGGTCCTCGCCGACCGGCTGCGCGACGGCGGCGATCCAGCGCGATTCGGATGGTACGTGCAGCAGTTCGCGAAACTGGCCGCGCTCGACGTCCACTGCGACCTCGATCGCATCCTGATCTGGGATTCCGACACCGTCCCGCTGCGGAACCTCACCTTCTTCGAGGACGGCCAAGCGGTCGCGTACTCCGGGTCGGAGTACCACATCCCGTACTTCGACGCGATCGACCGGCTGCTGGGGATGGACAAGATCGTCACGCCCTCCTTCGTGGCGCAGTGCCTTCCGCTCCGGGGCCGACAGGCGCGGGGGTTCTTCGACGAGATCGAGCGCCACGGCGGGCGCCCGTGGTGGATGGCGGTGCTGAACGCGGTCGACCTGCGGATCGAGTCCGGATTCAGCGAGTACGAGACCCTCGGCACCTACCTCTCCCACCGATTCCCCGATGAGCTGTGCATCACCAACCGACGCTGGGCCCGGATCAACGCCGCCGACCTCGGAGCATCGCGCGATCCCGAGGCGATGGATCGCGCCTTGACAGGCCGATACCCCGATTGCGACTTCGTCACGGTCGAGACCGACGCGGGTCCCGGCGTCGCCCAGATGGCGCCCGGGCGCACCCACCGGGCTCTCCTGCCTGGACGGACTCGCGGGCGAACGATCGCGGCTGCCGTCCGCCGCGCAGGCGGCGCATCGCGGGCGGCGATACACCGCCGACGACCGGCGCCTGATCTCGACGAGCACGTGCGATCGATCTTCGCGACGCCCGGCCTCGCCGTCGTGCAGATCGGCGCCAACGAGGGGAACCAGAACGACCCGTTGCGCCCATTCCTCGCACGGCCCGGCTCCTACTGCGCCCTGCTCGTGGAGCCGCTCCCGACGTACGCCGAGATCGTCACGCGCCTCTACGCCGGCCGACCGGATGTCGACGTCCGGCAGGTCGCCGCGAGCTCGCGCTCGGGCCTCCTGACCCTCCACCACATCCCGATGGAGACGGCTCTGCGGATGAACGGGGACGGCCCCCCGAACAACTGGGCGCTGGGGCAGGGCTCGACGTCGCGCGCGACCGTGGTGCACTGGATCCACATGAACGCCTTCCGCGGCGCGGCGTACCGCGCGGCCGTGCCCGAGTGGATCGCGGCGATCGAGTCGGTGACGGTCCCCGCCGTTCGGACCGACGAGCTGATCCCCGACGCGGAGAACGTCCTCCTCGTGGTCGACGTGCAGGGACACGAGGCCGAGGTCATCCGCGGCCTGGACCCCGAGCGACTGCCGCGCTGGGTTGTGATCGAGGAGGACACGGGCGACACGTCCGCACGTCACCTGCTCATCGAACTCGGTTACCACCCGCTGCTGAATGGATCCGACTCGCTGTTCGAGCGTCGGCAACGCGAGCGCGAGGCGGCGGCCTAGCGGCCGGGCTACGACGTTGCCGTGCTGCGCCGCTTCATCGGCGGCAGGTGGATCGGCCGCCCGAGCGCGACGAGCCCCGCCTCCTTGAGCCCCTCGGCGAGCGTCGGATGAGCGGCGATGGAGTCGGCGATGGTCTCGATCGTGGCCTCGGCGTCGAGGGCGATGACTCCGGCGTTGACGATCTCCGTGGCGTTGACGCCGACGACCACGACGCCGACGAGCTCGTCGTAGGGGCCGGCGTGGATCGTCTTCACGAAGCCGGTCTTGTCCGCGTGCATGGCCGCGCGGGCGATCGCGGCGAACGGGAACGTGCCGGTCTTGACGTCATCGCCGTACGCCTCGCGCGCCTGGGCCTCGGTCAGGCCGACCGCGGCGACCTCGGGGTCGGTGTAGATGCAGCGCGGGACGTGCCCCGACATCTCGACGTGGTGGCCGGCGATGTTCTCGGCGGCGATCTCGCCCTCCCGGAACGCGGAATGCGCGAGCTGCCAGTAACCGGCCACATCCCCGACCGCGTAGATGTGCGGCTGGCCCGTGCGACGCGTGCCGTCGGTGCGGATGCCGCGCCGCTCGTCGTAGGCGATGCCGATCTCCTCGAGGCCGAGGCCCCGGACGTTCGGCAGACGGCCCGTCGAGACGAGGATGAGGTCGCCCTCGACGGACCCGGCCCCATCGGCGCCCTCGAAGTGGAGCGTCACGCCGCTCGCCGTCTCCTCCACGCGGGTGGCCTTCGCGCCGAGGTGCAGCGCGATTCCCCGACCCGTGAAGGACTTCTCGAGCTGCTTGATGGCGTCCTGGTCCTCGTTGGGGATCAGGTGCGGCATGAACTCGATGATCGCGACGTGGCTTCCGAAGTGCTGGAAGATCGACGCGAACTCGCAGCCGATCACCCCACCCCCGAGCACGATCAGGCGCTTGGGCGCCGACTCGACGGCGAGCAGCCCGGTGGAGTC
The DNA here is from genome assembly GCA_041182985.1 of Actinomycetota bacterium. Taxonomy (GTDB): domain Bacteria; phylum Actinomycetota; class Thermoleophilia; order Gaiellales; family F1-60-MAGs149; genus F1-60-MAGs149. The sequence continues at coordinate 1,221 of JBEGMS010000105.1, read as the reverse complement.
GACGCACCTGGCCGACTCGATGCCCTCGACCGGTGGGCGCGTGGGGTGCGACCCCGTCGCGATCACCGCGCTCTTGAAGTGCACCTCCTCCCCGCCCTCGACCGCGATGGTGCCCGGCGAGGTGAAGCGGCCGCGGCCCTCGACCACGGTCACGCCGTTGGCCTTGAGCAGGCCACCGACCCCGCCCACGAGGCCCTTGACGATCTGGTCCTTGTTCCTCTGGACCTGTGCGAAGTCGAGCGCGGCGCCGGAGACGGCGACGCCCAGATGGGCGAACGTCTCGGTCGCGTCCTTCATCGCGTGCGCGGACTGCACCCACGCCTTGGTGGGGATGCAGCCGACGTTGAGGCAGGTGCCGCCGAGGGCGCCCTGCTCGATCACCGCGACCGACAGGCCCAGCTGGGCGGCGCGGATGGCCGCCGGGTACCCCCCCGGTCCACCACCGAGCACTGCAACGTCGACTTCCATCGGGCTCCGTCTGCGCTTCGCGAACGACGCCGATCCGGGTCGTCCTAGTGCCATTGAGTATAGGCACGGGGGCCGCCCCACCAGCATCTGCAGAGGGTACCCTGCGCGGGTGGAACGCGTCCTCGTGCTCGGCGCCAACGGGATGCTCGGGTCCGCCGTGCTCGCGGCCCTGAAGCACGGCGGCGTAACCGCGGTTGGATCGTCCCGCGACGGCGCGGGCGCGGCGATCGCGTTCGAGGCGCGCGAGGGCGACGCCGGCGCGTGCATCGACGCGGCCGGCGGAGCGACCCTGGTCGTGAACGCGATCGGATGCATCAAGCCGCTGATCGACGACGCCGACGCAGAATCCCGCCGGGCGGCGATCGCGGTCAACGCCGACTTCCCCCATCGGCTCGCGGCCGCTGCGGCCGAGCGGCAGGTCCACGTCGTCCAGGTCGAGACGGACTGCGTCTACGCCGGCCGATCGGGCCCCTACGCGGAATCGTCGCCGCACGATCCGACCGACGTCTACGGCCGCTCGAAGAGCCTGGGCGAGGTTCCGGCGGCGAACGTGACGCACCTGCGCTGCTCCCTGGTCGGTCCCGAGGTCGGTCGGCGGCGGTCACTTTGGGAATGGGTCGCGGGACTTCCGCCGGATGCCGCGATCACGGGCTTCACCGACCACCTCTGGAATGGCCTCACCTCCCAGGCGTTCGGACGCATCTGCGCGGGCATCGCCCGCGCGGAGTGGCGCACGCCCGGCACCTTCCACGT
>JBEGMS010000104.1:0-7004 GCA_041182985.1 Actinomycetota bacterium | reverse complement strand
GCGCCACCCGCCGCGCCGCCCGCGCCCTGCCCGCGAGCCGCCCCGCCACCGCGGGCGGCCGACGGCTCTCGCGCCGGCGCGCCGCGCGCCCCACGGCCGCCGCCGCGGGCCGCTGGTCGCTGAGCGCGCCCCTCTTCGCGGGCGCCTCGGCCGCCGACCGCGCCCGCGCCGCAGCCGAGATCCTGCTCGAGCGCCACGGCGTCGTCACCCGCCCCGCCGTCAAGGCCGAGGGCGCCCCCGGCGGCTTCGCCGGGGCCTACCCCGAGCTGAGCGCCCTCGAGACCGTCGGCGCGGCCCGGCGCGGCTACTTCGTCGAGGGCCTCGGCGGCGCGCAGTTCGCGCTGCCGGGCGCGCTCGAGCGGCTGCGCGAGGCGCGCACCGCGGACGAGCCCGAGGCCCTGGTGCTCGCCGCCGCCGACCCGGCCCAGCCGTACGGCACGGCGCTGCCCTGGCCCGAGGCCGAGGGCGGCCGACCGGCGCGCGCCGCGGGCGCGCACGTCGTGCTCGTCGACGGCGCGCCGGCGCTCCACGTCGAGCGCGGCGGCCGCACCCTGACCCCGTTCGCCGGGCTCTCCGACGAGTCGGCGCGGCTCGCCCTCGAGGCGCTCGCCGACGCCGTCCGGCGGGGGACCGTGCCGCGCCTGTCGGTCGAGCGCATGGCCGGCGCCCCCGTCCTCGGCGGCCCCTGGGAGCCGCGGCTCGCCGCCGCGGGCTTCCGGGCGGGGCCGCGGCGGATGGCGCTCGGCTAGGGCGAGCCCCGCCCGCTAGGCTCATGCCCTGCGCGCGGCGTGCGCGCGCCGGAGGACGCGATGGCCGACGACCTGCACCTGCTCAGCGCCACGGAGCTCGTCGACGGCTACCGCGCAGGCGCGCTGTCCCCCGTCGACGTCGTCGCGGCCTGCCTGGGGCGCATCGACGCGCTCGACGGCACCCTCAACGGCTTCTGCCTCGTGTCCGAGACGGCGCTCGACGAGGCACGCGCGTCGGAGGCCCGCTGGCGGGCGGGCGCGCCGCTCGGCCCCCTCGACGGCGTGCCGGCCTCGATCAAGGACATCCTGCTGACCCGCGGCTGGCCGAACCTGCGCGGCTCGCGCACCGTCGACCCCGCAGGGCCCTGGGACGACGACGCCCCGGCCGTCGCGCGGCTGCGCGAGGCCGGCGCCGTCCTCGTCGGCAAGACGACGACGCCGGAGTTCGGCTGGAAGGGCATGACCGACAGCCCGCTGACCGGCATCACCCGCAACCCCTGGGACCCGAGCCGCACGGCGGGCGGCTCGTCGGGCGGCGCGGCGGTGGCCGCGGCCTGCGGGATGGCGGCGCTCAACATCGGCACCGACGGCGGCGGCTCGATCCGCATGCCGGCCGGTTTCTCGGGGATCGTCGGGCTGAAGCCCACCTTCGGCGTCGTGCCGGCCTGGCCCCTGTCCGTGTTCGGGACGGTCGCGCACCTCGGCCCGATGACGCGCACGGTCGCCGACGCCGCCCTGATGCTCGACGTGATCGCCGCCCCCGACCACCGCGACTGGCACGCCGTGCCCGTCCGGATCGATGCCGCGCGCGGCCTCGAGGACGGCGTGGCGGGCCTGCGCATCGCCTACTCCGCGACCCTCGGCTACGCGCGGGTCGACCCCGAGGTCGCGGCGCTCGTGGCCCGGGCCGCAGCCGCCTTCGAGGAGCTCGGCGCCCACGTCGAGGCCGTCGACCCGGGCTTCGACGACCCCGACGAGACGTTCCGGCGCCACTGGTTCCCCTCCGCCGCCTACGCGGTCGGCCAGGTCCCGGAGGAGCGCCGGGGCGAGATGGACCCGGGCCTGCTCGAGATCGCCCGGCAGGGCGCCACGATGACCCTGCAGGAGCACCTCGCGGCCGTGCAGGCGCGGGGCGCCCTCGGGCTCCTGATGAACCGCTTCCACGAGACGTACGACCTGCTGCTGACCCCGACGCTCCCGATCCCGGCCTTCGCGGCGGACCCGACGGAGCGCCCCGCGGACTTCCCGGGCGACCCCGACTGGCCGCGCTGGACGCCCTTCACCTACCCCTTCAACCTGACCCAGCAGCCCGCGGCCAGCGTGCCGTGCGGCCGCACCGCCGCCGGCCTGCCGGTCGGCCTGCAGATCGTGGGTCCCAAGTTCGCGGACGCGCTCGTCCTGCGCGCCGCGCGCGCCTACGAGCGGCTCCACCCGGTCGAGCTGCCCGCCTAGCGCGCCCCGCGGCTGGCGCAGCCGGCGAGGTGGTCGTCGACGACGCCCATCGCCTGCATCGCGGCGTAGGCCGTGGTCGCCCCCACGAAGCGGAACCCGTGCGCCTTCAGCGCGCGGCTGAGCGCCGCGGACTCGACGGTCTGCGCCGGCACGTCGGCGAGGGTGCGCGGCGCCGGCCCGGGCCGCGCCGGCGCGTGCGTCCAGACGAGGTCCGCGAGCGACCCGCCCTGCGCGTGCAGCGCGACGAGCGCGCGGGCGTTGCCGATCGTGGCCTCGATCTTGCCCCGGTGGCGGACGATCCCCGGGTCGGCGAGGAGCCGCGCGACGTCGCGGTCGCCGTAGCGGGCGACCCGTGCGGGGTCGAAGCCGTCGAAGGCGGCGCGGAACGCCGCGCGCTTGCGCAGGATCGTGATCCAGGCGAGGCCGGCCTGGAAGCCCTCGAGGCAGATCCGCTCGAAGACGCCCGTCTCGTCGGTGACGGGCCGCCCCCACTCCTCGTCGTGGTAGCGCACGTAGAGCGGGTCGTCGCCCGCCCACGGGCAGCGCGGAACGCCGTCCGGGCCGCGCACGGCGGCCCGGACGGTCGGCTCCATCGCGTGGGTCCGGCGCCTAGGAGGCGGCGGCGACGTCGGCGAGCGCGGCCTTGAGGGCGCCCGTCAGCTCGTCGATGTGCTCCTGCGTGCAGATCAGGGGCAGCGACGTCACGACCATCGGCTTGACGCGCACGTCGGGCCGCACGATCACGCCGTGCTTGCGCACGGCGCCGGCGACCGGCGCCGTGAGGGCGTTGTCGACCAGCTCGAGCGAGTGGTAGAAGCCCTTGCCGCGCGTCTCCACGACGAGGTCCGAGGAGGCCGCGACCTCCTGCATGGCCGCCGCGTAGGCGTCCTCGTGCGCCTGCACGTTGGCGATCACGTCGAGGCGCTCCATGATGTCGATGTTCGCGAGGGCGACGGCGCAGGCCAGCGGGTGGCCGCCGAAGGTGAAGCCGTGCGCGTACATCGCCTCGGCCTCGATCAGCGGGGCGCCGACCGCCTCCGTGAAGATGACGCCGCCGGCGGGCGCGTAGCCCGAGGTGATGCCCTTCGCGTAGGTGATGATGTCGGCGTCGAAGCCGAGCCGCTCCGACGCGAACCAGGCGCCCACGCGGCCGAAGCCGGTGATCACCTCGTCGCACCACAGGAGCACGCCGTGGCGGTCGCAGATCTCGCGGATCCTGGCGCCGTAGCCGTCCGCCGGCGGTAGGCCGCCGCCGTTCTGGATCGGCTCCACGACGACGGCCGCGACGGTGTCGGGGCCCTCGGCGAGGATCGCCTGCTCGATCGCGTCCGCGCAGGTCAGCTGGCAGCCGCCCTTGTCGTGGCAGTAGAGGCAGGAGCGCTGGTGCGTGTTGGGCGCGTGGCGCACGTTCGGGTCGAGCGGCTCGAACGGCGCGCGCGACAGCGGGATGCCGGTCAGGGCGAGCGCGCCCATCGTGCAGCCGTGGTACGCGCCGCGGCGGGCGATGATCTTGCGCTTCAGGCCCTGGCCCTTGGCGAGGAAGTGCTGGCGCACCAGCTTCATCGCGGACTCGACCGACTCCGATCCGCCCGACGTGAGGAGGACGCGGGACATGCGGTCGGGCGCGAGCCCGAGGATGCGGTCCGTCAGGGCGAGCGCCGACGGGTGCGTCGCGGCCCAGTTCGGGTAGAAGGAGAGCGTCTCGAGCTGCACGCGGGCGGCCTCGCCGATCTCGGCGCCGTGCGAGTAGCCGATCTGCGTGGTGAACAGGCCCGACACGCCGTCGAGCAGGCGGTTGCCGTCCTTGTCGATGGCGTAGGGGCCCTCACCGGAGACGATGACGGGCGGCGACTGGTTCTCGAACTCGGCCATCTTCGACCAGTTGAGCCACTCGCCCTTGTGGGCGTCGGCGGGCAGGTGCTCGAGCGCGGTGATCGGATTCACGGTCGTACCTCCTCGTACTTGGGTGCAGTATGGCGCAGATGGGCCGCGGCGGATAGCCTGCAGCGGTATGCCCGAAGGCGACACCCTCGCCGGGGTGGCGCGACGGCTCGAGCCGCTGGTGGGCCAGGTGCCCCGGATCGAGGCGCCGCAGCCCCGCCACGCGCCGCTCCGGATCCCCGAGCGGCTGGCCGGACGGGCCGTGGAGGCGGTCGAGGCGCACGGCAAGCACCTCGTGATCCGCTTCGCGGGCGGCCTCGTCCTGCACAGCCACCTGCGCATGTCGGGCCGCTGGGAGATCGGCCCGCCGGGGCGCGCGACGCGCCGCCCGCGCGAGCGGGCCTGGCTGATCGTGGCCACGGACGAGGTCGAGGGCCTGCTCTACCACGGCCCCGTGCTCGAGCTGCTGACCACGGCCCAGGCGCGCCTCCACCCCGCGCTCGGCCGGCTCGGCCCCGACGTCCTCGACGCCGGCTTCGACGCCGACCGGGCGGTCGCGATCGCGCGCCGCGGCCCGGCCGAGCAGACCGTCGCCGACGTCCTGCTCGACCAGCGCGTGCTGGCGGGCGTCGGCAACGTCTGGAAGTCCGAGGCCCTGTTCGACCGCCGCCTCGACCCGTGGACGTGCGCCGCCGACCTCGACGACGCCGCGCTCGCCGACCTGCTCGGACGGGCCGCCGCGATGATGCGGGCCCACGTCGCGAGCGGCGCCGCGCGCCGGCCGGTGCGCGTCTACGGCCGCGCCAACCGGCCCTGCCCGGTCTGCGGCACGCGCCTCAGGGCGCGCGCCCAGGGCGACGAGGGCCGACGCACCTTCTGGTGCCCGACCTGCCAGCCGCCGCTCAGGCCGGCGTCGGGGCCGGGATCGCGCCGGTCCGCATGAGCACCTGCTCGACGCGGTCGGCGGCGTCGATCGCGGTCAGGGCGGCCGTCTCCATCGAGACGAAGTCGCTGACCCAGTCGCCGGCCAGGAAGACGCGCCCGCCGAGGCCCCGCTCGAGCGCCTCCTGGGCGCGCCAGCGGCCCGGCGCCGCGAACGGCCCGGCGTGCGCCCAGGGCATCACCCAGGTCTCGGCGACGTGGCCGCGCGCCTCCGGGTACAGCCGGTAGAGGTCCGCGAGGAACAGCTCCGCGATCTCGTCGTGGCTCTTCGCGAGCAGCGGCGTGCCGCGCGAGGCGCCGCCGTAGACCATCAGGACGCTGCCCTCCTTGCGGGCCCCCGCCGCGTAGAGCGAGTTCGTGTGGTTGAAGAGCATGTTGAACGCGTAGTCCGGGGTCAGCACGGAGTAGATGTCGTCCCACGGCATCGGGCCCGTCTCGTCGGTGCGGATGCTGACCACCACGTGCGGGCCGAAGCGGACCCGGTCGAGCGCGGCCTGCAGGCCCGGCGTCGCCGCACGGGCGATCACCGGCATCAGGTCCGGGGCGGGCACCGCGCAGATCGCGGTGCGGGCGCGCACGGTCTGGGGTCCCTCGGGCCCCTGCGCCTCGACCGTCACGCCGGCCCCGTCGAAGGCGATGTCGACGGCGCGGGTGCGCAGCCGGATGTGGGCCGCCAGGTCCGCGCCCATCGCCTCGGGCAACAGGCCCGCGCCGCCGCGCATGTTGCGGCCGAGGTCGCCGGAGTCCCAGACGTGCCCGAACAGCGCCGCCATCGCGGACACGGAGATCTCGTGCGGGTCGGCGATCGTGCGGTTGCAGAGCGCCGTGAAGATCCGCTGCGTCTCGGGGTGCAGCGGGCCGAGGAAGTCCTGGAAGGTCTCGTCGCCGCCGTACTGGAGCAGCCGCAGCCGCACGTCGGCGGCCGTCTCCCCGGGGCGCTGCTCCGCAAGCCGCATGTACTCGTCGCCGATCCGCTTCACCTTCAGGCCGGCGCGGGCGAAGGAGACGCGCGCGGCCGGGGCGAGCGGCAGCCGCAGGGGCAGGAGCTCGGGGCGCATGTCGCGGTAAACGCGGTCCTGCCAGGCGACGTTCAGCATCGACCCCGTGATCGGCAGGACGTCGAGGCCGTACTCCGTCACCATCCGTCCCACGGTGGAGTCCGGCGGCGGGAACATGTGCGCGCCGACCGACATCGCGAGCGCGCCGCGCTGGCGCGACCAGATCCGGCCCCCGACGCGGTCGGAGGCCTCGAGCACGAGCGGGTCGTGCCGACGCAGCCGCTTCGCGGCGGTCATGCCGGCGATGCCGGCTCCGATGATGACGACCTCGCGCTCCTCGACCATGCCGTGGACCCTCCTACCGGAACGTTATGCCAAGACGCACGAGCCTGCAGGTACCGTGACGGGATGACGCGCCCCCCCGTGCGCCCATGAGCGGCTCCGCCGTCGAGCGCCGCATCCTGCTGGCGACGCTGCTCGCGACGGGGTCGATCTTCATCGACATCTCCGTCGTCAACGTCGTCCTGCCCGACATGCGCGCGGACCTCGGCACCACGCTCGCCGAGGAGCAGTGGATCGTCAACGCCTACCTGGTCACGATGACCGCCTTCGTCCTGCCCTGCGGCGTCCTCGCCGACGTCCACGGCCACCGGCGGCTCCTGCAGATCGGCCTCGCGCTGTTCGCGGTCGCCACGGTCCTCGTCGGGATCGCGCCGACGGCGGGGTTCGAGATCGGCGCCCGCGCGCTCCAGGGCGTCGCCGCGGCGATCGTGACGCCGGCGTCGGTCGCCACCCTGCGCGCCGCGATCCCGGCGGAGCGCCAGGCCCGCGCGGTCGGCGTGTGGGCGGTCGGCACCAGCCTCTCGGCGGCGCTCGGGCCGGTGGTCGGCGGGGTGGTCGGCGGGCTCGCCGGCTGGCGCTGGGCGTTCCTCGTCGTGGTGCCGGCGGTGCTCGCGTCGATGTGGTTCGCCCGGGACATCCC
>JBEGMS010000103.1:0-8668 GCA_041182985.1 Actinomycetota bacterium | reverse complement strand
AGCACGACCTGGTCGACCCGCTCGTCGGCGGCGAGGCGCCGCAGCACCTCCTCGAAGAGCGGGTTGGCGGTGCGGTGGTAGAGCGCGAGCTCCGGCGGCGGGCGCAGCACCGCGAGCAGCGCCTCGGGCCGCACGCCGAGCGCGGCGCGCACGGACGGGTCCGCCTCGAAGCCGAACAGGGCGTACTCCTCCTTGAGGCCCGGGTAGCGCACCACCTTCGCCGGGGCCGCCCCGTGCCGGGTCACGGCCTCGAGCGGGATCGCGTCGGGCACGAGCACGCGCGCGGCCAGCCGGCAGTTGAGGCCGTGCTGCAGCCGGGCCCCCTCGTAGTCGAACATCGTGACGGCCGGAAAGCCGAGCATCCGCGCCACCACCGGCTGGTCTGTCGAGCCGTGGGCGAGCGCCGCGTCGAAGCCGCGCCCGCGCGCCCAGCGCCGCAGCGCCCGGACGCGGCCGGCGGCGGCCCGGCCCTTGCCCGCCCGCGAGCGCCCTCCGTGCTCGCCGACCTCCTCCACGGCGAGACCGTGCAGCGCCGCGAGCTCGGCGGTCTGCCCGTAGGGCCGCGCCGTCAGGAGCACCTCGGCCCCGCGCGCCTCGAGCACCCGCACGAGCGGCGCGAGCACCGGCACGTGCGGCGCGTTGGTGAGGTCGATCCAGACGCGCATCGCCCTAGGCGATCGGCGCGAGCGTCGCCTCGAGGGCGCCGACGACGGCGGCCTGCTGGTCGGGCGCGAGCGTCGGGTACATCGGCAGGGCGATGCACTCGCGGGACGCGCGCTCCGTCTCGGGCAGGCTGCCCGGCGCGTAGCCGAGGTCCGCGAAGACCGGCTGCAGGTGGTGCGGCGTGTCGTAGTAGACGACGGCGCCGACCTCAGCCGCCTTGAGGGCCGCCTGGACGGCCTCGCGGTCGCGGCAGCGCGCCATGTACAGGTGGTAGATCGGCTCGGCGCCCGGCGCCGTCGCCGGGGGGTCGACGAAGCGGTCGATCCCGAGCTCGAGGTAGCGCGCGGCCACCGCGCGGCGGGCGTCGTTCCAGCCGGGCAGCTCGGGCAGGAGCACCCGCAGGATCGCCGCCTGCATCTCGTCGAGGCGCGAGTTCATGCCGACCTGCGTGAACGTGCGCTTGTCCTTGGAGCCGTGGAAGCGCAGCTCGCGGATCCGCTCCGCGACGTCGGCGTCGGGCGTGGTCACGAGGCCGCCGTCGCCGAACCCGCCGAGGTTCTTCGTCGGGAAGAAGGAGAAGGTCGCGATGTCACCGATCGCGCCGCAGCGCACCCCGTCGAGCGCGGCGCCGTAGGCCTGGGCCGCATCCTCGATCAGGAGCAGGCCGTGCTCGTCGGCGATCGCGCGCAGCGCCGTCATCGGCGCCGGGTGCCCGAACAGGTGCACGGCCATGATCGCGCGCGTCCGCGGCGTGACGCAGGCGGCGACCGCCTCGGGCTCGAGCTGGTACGCGGCCGGGTCGATGTCCGCGAAGACCGGCGTCGCGCCGACCGCGGCGATCGACTCCGGCGTCGCGTAGAAGGTGTACGCCGGGCAGATGACCTCGTCGCCCGCGCCGATCCCGTGGGCGCGCAGGGCGAGGATCAGGGCGTCCGTGCCGTTGGCGACGCCGATCGCGTGGGCGACGCCGAGGTCGGCGGCGGTCTCCTCCTCGAGGGCGCGCACGTTCGGGCCCAGGATGAACGCCCCGCTCTCGATCACCTCGGCCACGGCCGCCTGGATCCGCGCGTGCAGCGGCCGCCACTGGCCGCTCAGGTCCATCAGGGGCACGCCCATGGGCCTAAGGGTACCGCCCGGCCCCCGCCGTGGCGCTACCCTGCGCGGGTGTCGTCGCCGCCCGCCCTGGTCACGGACCCCGCTGGCGTCGAGCACGTGGTCGCGGCGGTCCGGGCGGCGGGCACCTGCGCCCTCGACACCGAGTTCCTCTGGGAGAAGACCTACGCGCCCCAGCTCTGCCTCGCGCAGATCGCGGTCGGCGACGGGATCTGGCTGATCGACCCGCTCGCCGGCGCGCCGCTCGAGCCGATCGCCGCCCTCGTCCGCGACCCGTCGGTCGAGAAGCTGATGCACGCCCCCTCGGCCGACCTGATCGCCTTCGGCCTGCACTTCGGCGCGGTCCCCGCGAACGTCTTCGACACCCAGATCGCCGCGGGCTTCGTCGGCCTCACCGCCGGCGCCGGCCTCGACCGCCTGCTCGACCAGGTCCTGAAGGTGCGGCTCAGCCACGACGAGACCTTCTCCGACTGGAGCCGCCGCCCCCTCACCGACACCCAGCAGCTGTACGCCGCCGACGACGTCCGCCACCTCGCCGACCTCGTCGCCGAGCTGCGCCGCCGCCTCGCCGAGCGCGGCCGCGTCGACTGGGCGCAGGCCGAGATCGAGCGGCGCTTCTGCACCTCCGAGGCGGCCGGCGCCGACCCCGAGCGCGCCTGGCGCAAGGTGCAGCGGCGCGGGCGCCTGTCGCCCACCGCGCAGGCCGTCCTCGTCGACGTCGCCGCCTGGCGCGAGCGCACGGCCCGCCGCCGCGACCAGCCGGCCGCCTGGGTGATGAAGGACCCGACCCTCGTGGAGATCGCCCGCGCTGCGCCGCGCACGGCCGACGACCTGCGTCGCATCCGCGGGGTCGGCAAGGGCTTCGGCGGGCGCGAGGCGGACGAGCTGCTCGCCGCCGTCGCGGCCGAGGCCGGCCGTGCCGCAGCGAGTCGCCCGCCGCGTCGAGGCCGTCGCCACGCTCGCCGTGCCGATGGCCCGGATCCGCTGCCTCGACCAGGACCTCGCGCCGGAGCTCGTCGCCACCCGCGCCGACCTCGACCGCTTCCTGGAGGCCGTCGTCGTCGGGGAGGGCGTCGACGAGCTGCCCCTCGGCCAGGGCTGGCGGCGTGAGCTGCTGGGCGACGACCTGATCCGGCTCGCGGCCGGCGAGGTGTCCCTGTCGCTCAACCGCGAGGCGCCGTACCTGCGGATCGAGGAGCGCCCCGGTGGGTAGCCAGGCGCAGCGGATCCTGTTCGGGATCGGCGTCGGCCTGTTCACGCTGCTCGTCGTCGCCGTGCCGACGGACCTGATCCCGACGCCGCTCTTCCAGCGGATGACCCCCGCCGAATGGTGGAACTGGCCCGTCGCGATCGCCTCCGCCCTGCTCGTCGCGATCCTCGTCGCGCTGCCGAAGCCCACCAGCTGCCGACCCGCGACGCGGGCCGGCGTGGTCGGCGGCGCGCTCGCCTACTTCGCCGTCGGCTGCCCGACCTGCAACCACCTCGTGGTGCTCGCGATCGGCGCGAGCGGCGCGCTGCAGTGGTTCGCCCCGCTGCAGCCGATCCTCGCGCTCGCCGGGATCGTCGTGCTCGTGATCGCGATCCTGCACCGCCTGCGCCTGCTCCGCCAGGACGGCGGCACGCCAGCCTACAGCGCGTCGTCGACGACGCGGTAGTACGTGTCGCGCTGCACCGGCCGGTAGCCGGCGTTGCGGATGATCCGGCAGAAGTCCTCCTTGGAGGCCCGGTACGTCGTGCCGGCGCTCGAGACGACGTTCTCCTCGAGCATCACGGAGCCGAGGTCGTCGGCGCCGAAGTGCAGCGCGATCTGCCCGATCTTCATGCCCTGCGTCACCCAGGACGACTGGATGTGCGGGATGTTGTCGAAGTAGAGGCGCGAGATCGCCTGCACGAGCAGGTACTCGTACGAGGTCGGCGTCTCCTCGACCTCCTGTCCGAGCCGGGTGTTGTCCGGCTGGAAGGTCCACGAGATGAAGGCGCGGAAGCCCGGTACCTCGTCCTGCAGGTCGCGCAGGCGGCGCATGTGCTCGATCCGCTCCTCGAGCGTCTCGACGTGGCCGTACATCATCGTCGCCGACGTCGACATGCCCTGGCGGTGCGCCTGGCGCATCACCTCGAGCCACTCGTCCGACTTGGTCTTCTTGGGGGCGAGGATCCTCCGCACCCGGTCGACGAGGATCTCGCCGCCGCCGCCCGGCAGCGTGTCGAGGCCCGCGTCGCGCAGGCGCGATAGGGTCGTGGCGATCGGCAGCCGCGAGCGCCGCGAGATGTGCATGATCTCGGGCGGCGAGAGCGCGTGCAGGTGGAACGTCGGGTAGCGCTCCTTGACGGAGGAGAAGAGGTCCTCGTACCACTCGATCCCGAGGTCGGGGTTGTGGCCGCCCTGCATCAGGGCGCCCGTGCCGCCGATCTCGATCGTCTCGCGGATCTTCGCGAAGATCACCGGCTTCGGCAGCGTGTACCCCTCGCGCGTGTCGCCCGGCTGGCGGTAGAACGCGCAGAAGTTGCAGTCCGTCACGCAGATGTTCGAGTAGTTGATGTTGCGGTCGACGATGAACGTGACGACGCCCGGGTCGGCCTTGCGGTTGCGGATCTCGTTGGCCGCGGCGCCGATCGCGACGAGGTCCTTCGAGCGCATCAGGGTCAGCGCGTCGGCGTCGGCGAGCCGCTCGCCGTCGAGCACGCGGGCGAGGATCTCCTGGACGGTGCGGGTTCCCTCGGCGACGGCCATCAGGCGCGCGCCTCCCGCTCGCTGCCGCCCGCGAACGCGAGCGCGGGTGCGGCGTCGATGATCCCCGCCTCCGCGGCGAGGGCGAAGTAGCGGGCCAGGCCCTCCTGCTCGCGCGGGCCGAAGCGGTAGCGCAGCTTCTCGAAGTAGCGGGCGAGGAAGCCGGCCGGGAAGCCGTAGCGCTCCGCGGCGGCCTCGGCGACCAGCGCGGCGTGCTCGGAGGCGTCGGCCACGGCGTCGGCGAGCGCGCGGTCGAGCGCGGCGAGGGCCGCGGGGTCGGCGTCGCGGCGCGCCGCCCAGACCGCGAACACCATCGGCAGGCCGGTGCGCTCGCGCCAGAGGATGCCGAGGTCGTGGTGCGGCGTCGCGTCCGTCATCGCGCTCTCGAGCGCCTCGTCGCCGATCATGAGGCGCGCGTCGGCGGGCTCGCCCTCGGGGCGGATCTCCGCCTCGGGCAGGAGGATCCGCACGAGCGCGACGGAGGCCGCGCTCTGGGCGGTCACGCTGACGGAGCCGACGGCCGGCAGCGGCACGTCGGTGACGAGCTGCACCGAGTCGACCGCCCCGTCCGACGAGATGCAGACGCTCGGCAGGAGCACCAGCTCGTCGGCGTGCGCCGCGTAGGCGATCGACGAGACGTTGGCGACGTCGAGCGCGCCGGCGGCGAGCAGCGCGTTCAGCTCGGTCGGCACGCCGAGGGTCTCCTCGAGCGCGTCCGGACCGAGCCGGCGCTCGAGCGACCAGGCCAGCGGGAAGGTGTTGATGTAGTCGACGCGGCCGATGCGCAGCGGGGCGGTCACGGGTCCCACCGCCGCAGCTCGTTGTAGAAGGTGTCGCGCTGGACCGGGATCTTGCCGGCCTCCCGGATCACGCGCACGAGCGCCTCGACCTTCTCCTCGGTCGGCGTCACGGCGCCGGCGGCGTGGGCGATCTGCTCCTCGACCACGGTGCCCTGGATGTCGTTCGCGCCGAAGGAGAGCGCGACCTGGGCGAGCGGGGTCGAGATCATGATCCAGTAGGCCTTGACGTGCTCGATGTTGTCGAGCATCAGCCGCGAGACGGCGATCATCTTGAGGTCGTCCTGGCCCGTCGAGAACTTCCAGCCGCGCCGCTCGAAGACGGTGTTCTCCGGGTGGAAGGGCAGCGGGATGAAGGCCATGAAGCCGCCCGTGTCGTCCTGCAGGTCGCGCAGGGCGAGCAGGTGCTCGATCCGCTCCTCGTACGTCTCGACGTGGTTGTAGAGCATCGTGCAGTGCGTCTTCAGGCCGCGCTCGTGGGCGAGCCGGTGCGTCCGCAGCCAGTACTCGCCGGGCTCCTTGCCGGGGGCGATGATCTTGCGCACGCGCGGCGCGAACACCTCGGCGCCGCCGCCGGGCAGCGTGTCGAGGCCGGCCTCGATCAGGTGGTCGAGGACCTCGCCGTGGTCGAGGCCCGAGAGCTTCGTCATGTGGTGGATCTCCGACGCGGTGAACAGCTTCAGCTGCACGCCGGGCAGGCCCTCCTTGAGGGCCCGCGTGACGTCGATGTAGTACTGGAAGTCGAGGTGCGGGTTCTCGCCGCCGACCATGTGGATCTCGGTGAAGTCCTGGTGGGCCTGCACCTCCTGGGCGTGCGCGACGAGCTCGTCGATGTCCCAGATCACCGCGTCGGCCTGCTTCGAGGTGCGGGCGAACGCGCAGAACTTGCACTTCACCCGGCAGATCGTCGTGTGGTTGAGGTACAGGTTGTTGACGAAGTAGACCTCGTCGGTGCCGCCGCGCCGGCGGCGCGCCAGGTCGGCGAGCGCCCCGAGCTCGAGCACGTCGTGCGACTCGAGCAGCGCGATGCCGTCGTCGAGGTCGAGGCGCTCCCCGGCCTCCACCTTCTCGCGGATCTCCCGCAGCTCGGTGCTCTTCGCGCTGATCGTGGCCATGTCGCCTTCCGTCCTAGGTATCGCGGTCCACCACGCCGCGGACCACCATCCGCAGGGGTGCCGTGTCGAGGTCGCCCGTGACGCGGTCGAGGGACTCCTCGGCCGCCCGCACGAGCTCGCGCGCGGCGTCGCGCGCGTCGTCGAGCGCGCCCGTCTCGGCGACGAGCGCGAGCAGGGCCGGCACGTCGTCGGGCGCGGGCTGCGTCCGCAGCGCGCCCGCGATGCGGGGCTCGCGCGCGGCCGCGTACAGGAGGGGGAGCGTCGCGGTGCCGCCGATCAGGTCCGTGCCGACCGCCTTCCCCGTCGCGTCGGCCGTGCCCTCGCAGTCGAGGATGTCGTCGGCGACCTGGAAGGCCAGGCCGAGCAGGCGGCCGTACTCGGCGAGCGCGTCGACGTCGGCGGGCTCGAGCCCGCCGAGGCGGCCGCCCAGCGCGCAGGCCGCCGCGAACAGCCGCCCCGTCTTGAGCGTGCAGCGCTCGAAGTAGCGCTCCGGCGTCGTCTCCGGCTCACGCGTCTGCAGCATCTGCAGCGCCTCGCCCTCCGACAGGCCGAGCGCGGCCTGCGCGAGCAGGGACAGGCACTCGATGTCGTCGGTCTCGGCGAGCACCCCGAAGGCGCGCGCGAACAGCATGTCGCCGGTGGCGCCCGCGACGCGCTCGCCGTGCTGCGCCCACACGGTGGGGCGGCCGCGGCGCAGCGCCGCGTGGTCGAGGACGTCGTCGTGGACGAGCGTCGCCATGTGCACGAGCTCGACGGCGCTGCCGGCCCGGACGAGGTCCTCGCCGCCCTGACGGGCGGCGGGCGCCGACAGGAGCACGAGCAGGGGCCGCAGGCGCTTGCCGCCCGCGGCCAGCGTCTCCGCGGCCGTGGCGGCCGTCGAGCCGCCGACCCACGCCACGTCGGCGGCGAGGCGCTCCTCGACGCGCGCGAGATAGCCGCGCACGGGCCCGAGGGCGAGCAGGTCCGCGTAGCCGATGGTGCTCACGCGGCCCCCCGCGCGACGGTGCCGACGTGCAGGGCGACGATGCCGCCGCCGAGCAGGCGGTAGCGGACGTCGTCGAGGCCGGCCCCGTACATCCGCTCCGCGAGGGCGGACGGGCCGGGGAAGCGGCGGACCGAGGCCGGCAGGTAGGTGTAGGCGGACGAGCCGCGGTCGATCGCGCGGCCGGCGGCCGGCACCATGCGGTCGAACCAGAGCCGGTGGAAGCGCGCGGCGGCGCCCCGCTCGGGCGTGGTGATCTCGAGGCAGACGACCTTGCCGCCGGGCCGCACGACGCGCGCCAGCTCGGCCAGGCCGCGGTCGAGGTCGGCGACGTTGCGGATCCCGAAGGCCACGGTCGCCGCGGCGAAGCGGTCGTCCGGGAAGGGCAGCTCCAGGGCGTCCCCGTTGAGGAGGGTCGCCTGGTCGGTGCCGCGGCGGGCGATCTTCGCGCGGCCGCGCTCGAGCATGCGCTCGGCGAAGTCGACGCCGATCACCTCGCCGCCCGGGCCGACCCGGCGGGCCAGCTCGAGGGTCAGGTCGGCGGTGCCGCAGCAGCAGTCGAGCACGCTGGCCCCGGGTCCGACGCCGGTGGCGTCCGCGGCCAGCTTGCGCCAGCGGCGGTCGAGGCCCGCCGTCATCACGCGGTTCATCGCGTCGTAGGGGCGCGCGATCCGGTCGAACATCTCCTGCACGCGCTCGGGCGGCAGCGTGCCCTCGTCGGCGCCGTAGCGGACAGGCAGGTTCGCGGAGGGCTCGCTCACGCCTCGTCCCCCCAGCGCCGCACGAGGTCGTGGTCGACCCCGCAGAGGTCGAGCACGCGCCCGGCGACGAAGTCGATCTGGTCCTGGAGCGCGTCCGGCTGCGTGTAGAAGGCGGGCATCGCCGGCGCGATCACGGCGCCGGCCTCGGCCAGCGCCGTCAGCGTGCGCAGGTGCAGGAGCGACAGCGGCGACTCGCGCGGCACGATCACGAGGCGGCGGCCCTCCTTGAGCGCGACGCCGGCCGCGCGGTGGATCAGGTTGGCCTGGGTCGAGGCGGCGATCGTCCCGCAGGTCGCCATCGAGCACGGGCAGACCACGTAGGCGTCGACCTTGGCCGAGCCCGACGCGTACGGGGAGAACCAGTCCTCCTCGGCGTAGAGGGTCGCGCCGTCGCCGCCGTGCTCGCGCACGAGCCGCGCGGCGGCCTCGTCCCCGGGCAGCGAGCGGTCGCGGTAGACCTCCCACGCGATCACCTCGCCGGCCGCCGCGGACGCGCAGACGCCTATCTC
>JBEGMS010000102.1:0-3258 GCA_041182985.1 Actinomycetota bacterium | reverse complement strand
TCGGAGAAGTTCGACTACCGCAAGGGCTACAAGTTCTCGACGTACGCCACGTGGTGGATCCGCCAGGCCGTCGCGCGCGCCCTCGCCGACAAGGGCCGCACGATCCGCATGCCCGTGCACGTGGTCGAGAAGCTCAACAAGGTCGCGCGCATCGAGCGCCGGCTGCAGGCCGAGCTCGGCCGCGAGCCCACCGTCGAGGAGCTCTCGGCGGCCTCGGACGTCTCCGTCGCCGACATCGAGTACATCCGCCGCTCCGCGCAGGCCCCGGTCTCCCTCGAGAAGCCGGTCGGCGAGGAGGACGAGTCGACCTTCGGCGACTTCATCCCCGATACGGTCGGCCCGCGCCCCGACGAGGCGGCCGAGGAGGTGCTGCAGCGCGAGGCGCTGCGCAACATCCTCTCGATGCTGTCGTACCGCGAGCGCCGCGTGCTCGAGCTGCGCTACGGCCTCGACGGGCACGACCCGCGCACCCTCGACGAGGTCGGCCGCGCCTTCAACGTCACGCGCGAGCGGATCCGCCAGATCGAGAACCAGAGCCTGCGCAAGCTGCAGGCGATGGCCTCGGCGCAGGGGATGAAGGCCGCCTAGGAGCGGGTCGCGCCGCCGTCGCGGCGCAGGAGCAGAATCGCCGGCAGGCTCAGCGCGCACAGCCCTGCGAGCAGCAGGTTGGCCTGCTGCACCGCGTCCGCGATGGCGGGCACCGCGGCCGTCGAGGACTCCGCCGCGTCCAGGGCCGGTCGGCCGACGGCCGACAGCACGGCCGCCCCGGCGAGCGCCACGCCGATCCCGCCCCCGATCGAGCGGGCGAGCGGCACGCCCGCGGTGGCGCGCCCCTCGCCGCCGGGTCGCTCGCGCGAGGCGCTGAGCAGGGCGACGGGGCTCTGGATGCCCATGCCGAAGGCGGCCACGATGATCCCGACCGCGAGGGTGCGGCCGCCGAGGACCGGCAGGCCCATCAGGCCCACGCCGGCCGTCACGATCAGCATCGCGAGCAGCATCTGTCGGCGATGCCCGAACGGCAGCCGCGAACTGACGAACGAGCCGAGCGCCCAGCAGGCGGTCGTGCCCACCAGCGGGATCGCGGCGACGAGGATCGGCCAGCCGAGCCCGACCTGCAGGCCCAGCGGGACGAGCCCGTCGGCGCCCACGAAGGCGATGCCGGCCGCGGCGCAGAGGATGGCGATGCCGCGCCCGGCCCGGGTGCGGGGGAAGACCGGCTCGGCCGAGCGCCACTCGCTGGCCACGAACAGGACGGCGGGGATCGCCGCCCAGCGCGGGTCGATCAGCAGGGCCGCGACGGTGAGGCCGAGCAGCAGGGGCCCGACCGGGTGGAGGCGCGCGGCGGGGTCGGCGGGCCGCACCGACGGGTCGCGCAGGCCGCGCAGGCCGGCGAGGGCGACGAGGGCGGTCATCGCCACGGGCACGAGGAAGGCCGCGCGCCAGGACAGCAGGTCGGTGAGGACGGCGCCGAGGACGGGCCCGGCGAGCGCGGCCAGGGCCCAGACCGAGTTCGACAGCGCGTACGCGCGGGGGCGCAGGTGCGCGGGGATCCGCTGCACGACGACCGACAGGGGCACCGCGAGAAGGAACCCGGCTGCGAAGCCCTGCAGGAGGCGCAGCCCGGCGATCCACTCCATCGCCGGCGCGAACGGGGCGGCGAGGCCGGCGAGGCCGAACAGGACGCACCCGAAGAGCAGCGACGGCCAGGCCCCGCGCCGGTCGATCACGGCGCCGCTCAGGGGCAGGCCCACGGCGAGGGCGGCGGCGTACGCGCCCACGACGAGCGGGTAGCGGTCGAGACCGCCGAGGTCGCGGGCCGCGCTGGGGAGCGCCGTCGCCACGAGCAGGACGTCGGAGGCGGCGACGAACGAGGCGCCGCCCGCGGCGGCCAGCAGCATCCGCCGGCCGGGTGCGAGCAGCTCCCGGTACGAGGCCTCGGCGCTCACCAGGGCGGGCGGCCGTGGACCCAGCGCCCGCCGACCATGGTGGCGACGACCCGGATGCCCGCGAGGTCCTCCGGCGCGGTCGCGTAGGGGTCGGCGTCGAGCACGACGAGGTCCGCGGCGCGCCCCGGAGCGAGGCGCCCGAGGCGGGAGCCGAGGCCGCTGATCGCGTACGGGGCCCAGGTCATCGCCCGCAGCGCGTCGTCGACCGCGAGCGCGTGCCCGGGGGCGTGCGGCCGGCCGACGGCCGCCGCGAGCGTGGCGATCGGGTCGAGCGGGGAGATCGGCGCGTCGGTCCCGAGGACGAGGGTCGCACCCGTCTCGTGCAAGGGCCGCCAGGCGTAGGCGCCGGCGCCGCGGGCGCCCCAGGCGGCCGCGGCGTCCGCGCGGTCCTCGACGGCGTGGAGCGGCTGCATCGAGGCCACGACGCCGAGCTCGGCGAAGCGGGCGAGGTCGTCGGGGTGGACGAGCTGGGCGTGCTCGATCCGCGGCGGGCGCTCGTGCAGGTCGGCCACCTCGCGCCAGGCCTCGCGGCTCGCGGCGAGGCCGTCGAGCGCGGCGCGCACGGCCGCGTCGCCGATCGCGTGCAGGGCGACGGGCAGCCCGAGCGCGGCGGCGCGGGTCGCCAGGGCGGCGACGCCGTCGGCGTCCAGCAGAGCCAGGCCCGTACCGCCGTCGTCGTAGGGCTCGAGCATGTGCGCGGTGCGCGCGCCGAGCGTGCCGTCCATGAACGCCTTGACGGGGCCGACCCGGACGTGGTCCGAGCCGAACCCGCCCACGACCTCGACCGCGTCGACGGCGTCGACGTGCTCGGCGGGGATCGCGCTGATCACGCGCAGGGTCACGCGGTCGTCGCCGTCGAGCTCCTGCCAGGTGCGCCGACCGCCCCGGCGCTCGAAGTCGTGGATGCCGGTCAGGCCCGCCGCGTGCGCCGCGCGCTGGCCCTCGCTGACGGCGCGCTGGCGCTCGGCCCGGGTCGGCTCGGGCAGCGGCACGTCCCAGGCGGCGTCCTCCCGGCGGACCGCCTCGCCGCCGATCTCGGCGAGCGCCGCCGCGTTGAGCCACAGCGCGTGGCGGTCGCGCGACCACATCGCGGCCGCCCGCCCGCCCGTCGCGGCGTCGAGGGCGGCAGCGGGGTCGTCGACCGCGGCCAGCATCGCCTCGGTCCAGCCGCCGCCCACGAGCCACGACCCGTCGGCGCCTGCGGCGCGCTCCGCGGCGGCGCGCTCGGCCACCCGCTCGAGCGCCGCAGCCGCCGACGGGGCGTCGTGCACGTCGACGCGGGCGCGGTCGAGCGCCCACGCCAGGCCGTGCA
>JBEGMS010000101.1:0-4130 GCA_041182985.1 Actinomycetota bacterium | reverse complement strand
GCCGAAGACCGCCGCGTAGAGCACCGCCGCCCCGACCGGGATCTCCAGCTCGAAGCGGCCCGTGAAGGTAGCGGGGTCGCCGAAGGCGTCGACGGGCAGCGCCCAGACCGGGACGAGCGGGATCCAGATCACGGCGGCGGCGAGCATGCCCGCGCCCGTGCGGGCGAGGGGCGGCAGGCTCGTCGGCTGGCGCGCGCCGAGGATCGCCTGGCCGGCGAAGCAGACGGCGGTGAGGAGCGCGAACCCGACCCCGAGGAGCGAGATCCCGCCGATGCCGCCGGCGCCACCGAGGACGGCGATCGCGACGCCGGTCACGGCCAGGACCATCGCGAGGTAGCCGAGCAGGGGCAGCCGCTCCGCGTGGAAGACGCGCTGGTAGGCCGCCACGAGCAGCGGTCCCGTGTACACGATCACGAGCGCCACGGCGATGTCCATGCGGGAGATCGCGCCGTAGTAGAAGCCCTGCGCCAGCACGATGCCGACCAGCGCGAAGAGCGCGATCGGGACGAGGTCGGCACGACGCACCAATCGCACCGCGAGCGCCAGGAAGGGCAGGAGCAGGAGCGCCGCGACGTACGAGCGCATCGCGGCCAACTCGATCGGCGCGATGCCGCCGTCGAAGGCCACGGCGCTGACGACGCCCGTGCTGGCGAACAGCGCCGAGCCGCCGGCGACGAGCAGGTAGCCGGACAGGCGCGGGCTCATGGCGGCATCCTGACGCAGTCGGCGCCATACCGCCGTACGCAGCCGCGGCCGCTCAGAGCTCGACCGGGGCGTCGGGCGCGTCGATCCGCCGCGTGCGGATGCGGGCCAGCTCGACCACCGCGATCGCGCCGACGGTGACGAGGATGCCGAGCGCCTGCAGGGGCGCGAGGTCCTGGGCGAGGAGCGCCCACGCGACCACGCCAGCGAGCACGGGCTCCGCCATCCCGACGACGCTGGAGGCGCCCGCGCCGATGATGCGCGTCCCGGCGATCCACGTCACGAACACGGCGACCGAGCCGACCACGATCGAGAAGGCGACGGCGACCCAGAGGGGCAGCGCGAAGCCGAGCCGGCCGGGGAAGGTCGCCGTCGCGTCGAGCAGGTCGAAGGGCAGGGTCCACGGCGGCACGATCACGCAGAAGGCGATCCCGGCCACGACCATGCTGGCGGCGGTGCGCGCCAGCGGGGGCAGGTCGCCCGGGAGGCGCGACGCGAGCACCACCGACACGCCGTACGCGATCATCGAGAGGAACGCGAACGCGAAACCGCGCGCCGTGATGCCGCCGACGCCGCCGCCGGCGACCGCGAGGCCGACGCCGCCCACGGCCACGACGATCGCGACGTAGGCGTGGCGCGGCAGGGCGGCGCCGAGGCGCACGCGCTCGTACAGGGTCACGAACAGCGGGGCGGTGAAGATGATCACGAGGACGATCGCGACGTCCGAGTCGGCGAAGGCGAGGAAGGCCGTTCCCTGCCCCACCACCAGCCCGACGAGGCCGAACGCCACGATCGGCAGCAGGTGCGCGCGGCGGATCCGCCCGAGCACGGGCACGAGGAACACGAGCAGGATCAGCCCGGCGCCGTAGATCCGCGTCGCCGACACCTCGAGGGGGGCGACGCCGGTGTCGATCAGGAGGCGCCCGAAGATGACGTTGAACGCGGCGAAGGCCGCCGAGGCCGCGACCAGCAGGTAACCGAGCCAGGCGAGCGGGGCGCGGCGGGAAGCGACGGCCATCGCCGCCACGGTATCGCGGCCCGCGTCGTACGTGCCTATGGGACTACGCTCCCCCGCATGAGCCACGAGAAGACCCTCTTCCTCGAGGACCTGCCGGTCGGCACCGTCCTCACCTCCGCGGCGCGCACGATCTCCGCGCAGGACATCGCCGACTACTGCGAGCTGTCGGGCGACCACAACCCGCTGCACACCGACGACGAGTGGGTGCGCGCGAACACGCCGTTCCGGGAGCGCATCGCGCACGGCCTGCTCGTGCTCGGAGCCTCCTCGGGCACGCCCTGCCCGGAGATGGACAGCCTGCTGATCGTCGCCTACCTGTCCGAGTCGCGGAACTTCCGTGCGCCGACCTACCCGGGCGAGGCGATCATGACGACCTGGGAGGTCGTCGAGAGCCGCGCCTCGAAGTCGAAGCCCGACCAGGGCCTCGTCCGCCTCGCCGTCACCTGCACGAAGCAGGACGGCACCGTCGTGCAGGACGGCGAGGACCTCCTGCTCGTCAGCCGCCGACCCGCCTAGGAACGCGAAAGGGGGCGGTCCGGCCTGCGCCGGACCGCCCCCCGCGTGCGCTCGCCCTAGGCGATGGCGGGCATGCCCTCGAGGGCCTTGGCCGCCTGGTCCAGCTCGGACTCCGGCAGCTCGATGTCCTCCATCGTGCCCGCGAAGTACGCGTCGTAGGCGGCCAGGTCGAAGTTGCCGTGGCCGCAGAGGTTGAACAGGATCGTCTTGGAGACGCCCTCCTCCTTCGCCCGCTCGACCTCGGCGATCACCGCGCGGATCGCGTGCGTCGGCTCGGGCGCCGGGATGATGCCCTCGGTGCGCGCGAAGCGGACCGCCTCCGCGAAGCACTCGCGCTGCGGGTAGGCGACGGCCTCGATCAGGCCGAGGTTGAGGAGGTGGGACACGAGCGGCGCGGCGCCGTGGTAGCGCAGGCCGCCCGAGTGGATCGGCGCCGGGATGAACCCGTGGCCGAGGGTGTGCATCGGCAGGAGCGGCGTCAGCTGCGCCGTGTCGCCGAAGTCGTAGCCGTAGTGCCCGCGCGTGAGCGTCGGGCAGGCGGCGGGCTCGGCGGCGACGACGCGGATGTCCTTGCCGGCGATCTTGTCCGCCAGGAACGGGAACGCGATGCCGGCGAAGTTCGAGCCGCCGCCGACGCAGCCGACGACGACGTCCGGGTAGGCGTCGAGCGCCTTCAGCTGCTCCTGCGCCTCCTGGCCGATCACCGTCTGGTGCAGCAGCACGTGGTTGAGGACGGAGCCGAGCGCGTACTTGGTGTCGTCGCGCGTGGCGGCGTCCTCGACGGCCTCCGAG
Organism: Actinomycetota bacterium; assembly: GCA_041182985.1. Taxonomy (GTDB): domain Bacteria; phylum Actinomycetota; class Thermoleophilia; order Gaiellales; family F1-60-MAGs149; genus F1-60-MAGs149. The sequence goes on along the minus strand of JBEGMS010000101.1, from coordinate 1,102 downwards.
ATCGCGATGCCGAGGCTGCCGGGGCAGCCCGGGTCGGTCTCGAGGATCGCACGGCCCGCGTTGGTGTCGGGCGACGGGCTGGCGACGACCTCGCCGCCCCACGTCTCGATCATCGAGCGGCGGAACGGCTTCGCGTCGTACGAGGCGCGCACCTGGTAGACCTTGATCTCCAGGCCGAACTGGGCGCCCGCGAAGGACAGGGCCGAGCCCCACTGGCCCGCGCCCGTCTCGGTGGCGATCCGGGTGACGCCCTCCTGGGCGTTGTACCAGGCCTGCGGAATGGCCGTGTTCGGCTTGTGCGAGCCGGCCGGCGAGGTGCCCTCGTACTTGTAGAAGATGCGGCAGTCCGTCCCGAGCGCCGCCTCCAGCTTGTCCGCGCGGTAGAGCGGCGTCGGCCGCCACATCGCGAGGACGTCGCGGATCGGATCCGGGATCGGGATCATCCGCTCCGCCGAGACCTCCTGGCCGATCAGGGCCATCGGGAACAGCGGGGCGAGGTCGTCGGGTCCGAGCGGCTGCCCCGTGCCCGGATGCAGGGGCGGCGGCGGCATGCTCGGGAGATCGGCGGCGATGTTGTACCAGTGCCGCGGGACCTGGTCGTCCTTGAGCGAGTACTTGTGGGCCATCAGTGGGTTCCTCTCCGGGGAACGGGCGCGTTGGTGCCCGGGAAGGCTAGCCGCGAATGGCCGTTCGGGTGCGATCAGCCGTCGACGTGCACGAGCACGGCCTGGCCCTGCCCGACGCCGATGCAGACGGCGGCGATGCCCGTCCCGCCGCCGCGGCGGCCGAGCTCGCGGGCGAGGTCGGCGATCAGCCGCGGCGCAGAGGCCCCGAGCGGGTGCCCGTAGGCGATCGCGCCGCCGTGCACGTTGACGCGCTCGGGATCGAGGCCGAGCTCCTTGATGGCGATCAGGGGCACCGCCGCGAACGCCTCCTGCAGCTCCCACAGGTCGATGTCGCCGACGGCGAGGCCGGCGCGGTCGAGCAGCATCCGGATCGCGGGCACCGGCGCCTCGCCGAAGTCCTGCGGCTCGACCCCGACGGTGGCGCTGAGGCCGATCCGGGCGAGCGGCGCCCAGCCGTGCTCGGCGCAGGCGTCCGG
>JBEGMS010000100.1:0-4137 GCA_041182985.1 Actinomycetota bacterium | reverse complement strand
CCGCGGGTCCGACATCCTCGGCGATCCGCTGGTCGCGCTGGCCTGGCTCGCCGACTCGCTCGCCGCCCGCGGCGGGATGCTGCGCGCCGGCGAGGTGGTCACGCTCGGCAGCCTCGTCGCCACCCACTGGGTCGAGCCCGGCATGCGGGTGCGGGTCGTCAACGACCCGCTCGGCGAGGTCGTGCTCGAGGTGGCGGACCCGGCGGCCTAGCCGCGCCCGATGAACGGCATCGTCGTGGCCATCACGGTCATGAACTGCACGTTGGCGTCGAGCGGGAGGTTGGCCATGTAGAGGACCGCGTCGGCCACGTGGGCCGGGTCGATCGTCGGCTCCACCTTCCGCGAGCCGTCGGCCTGCGGCACCCCGGTGCCGGAGCGCATCGGCTCGGTCAGGTCGGTGGCGGCGTTGCCGATGTCGATCTGGCCGCAGGCGATCCCGAACGCGCGCCCGTCGAGCGAGGCCGACTTCGTGAGGCCGGTGATCGCGTGCTTGGTCGCGGTGTACGGCGCCGACCAGGGCCGCGGCACGGCCGCGGAGATGCTGCCGTTGTTGACGATCCGCCCGCCCTGCGGCGTCTGCGCGCGCATCACCCGGAAGGCCTCGCGCACGCACAGGAACGCGCCCGTCAGGTTGACGTCGACGACGCGCCGCCACTCGTCGACCTCGAGCTCGTCCATCGGCACGCCGCGGGCGGCGACGCCCGCGTTGTTGAAGAGCAGGTCGACGCGGCCGCAGCGCTCGACCGCCTGGTCGAAGAGCGCGCGCACCTGGTCGGGGTCGGTCACGTCGCAGGGGACGGCGATGGCGCCGCCGCCGGCCTCGGCGGCCACCGCGGCGATCGCCTCGGGGTCGCGGCCGCTGACCACCGTGGTCCAGCCGTCGGCGGCCAGGGCGAGGGCGACGACGCGGCCGAGGCCGCGCCCAGCCCCCGTGACGACGGCGACGCCCTTCACGGCAGCACGCCGCCGAGCTCGTCCTCGACGAAGACGCGGATGATCTCGTCGAACGAGGCCTCGGCCTCGAAGCCGAGGGAGCGGGCCCGCGCGGCCGTGAAGTTGCTCGGCCAGCCGGCCACGATCGACATGATCAGCTCGTCGGGCTCGTCGTGGATGCGGGCCACGCAGTCGGGCCCCGCGATCCGCTCGAGGGCGTCGATCTCGTCCTGGATCGTCGCCGACAGCCCGGGCATGTTGAGGCAGCGGCGGGCGCCGAGGGGCGCCGTGTCCATCGTGGCGGCGCGGCGCATGAAGCCGACGGCCGAGCGCGGCGAGGCGAACCAGTGGCGCGTCGTGCGCGGCGCGGGCAGCACCACGTCATGGCCGGTCAGGGGCTCGCGGATGATGTTCGAGAAGAGCCCCGACGCCGCCTTGTTGGCCGCGCCGGGCCGGACGCAGATCGAGGGCAGCCGCAGCCCGACGCCGTCGAGGATGCCGCGCCGCGAGTAGTCGCTCAGGAGCATCTCGCCCATCACCTTCTGGGCGCCGTAGCTGGTCAGGGGCTGCGGGATGAACTCGTCGTCGATGACGTCCGGGAAGGGCGCCCCGAAGACCGCGATCGACGAGGTGAAGACGACGCGCGGGCAGTAGCCCTCGCCCTCGAGGCGGATCGCGTCGAGGACGTTGCGCGTCCCGTCGAGGTTGATCGCGTAGCCCTTCTCGAGGTCGGTCTCGGCCTCGCCGGAGACGACCGCCGCGAGGTGCACGACGAGGTCGGGGCGCGGCTCGATCAGCGCCCGCACGGCGGCGGGGTCGGTGATGTCCGCCGTCACGCAGTCGACCGGCATCGTCGCGCCGGCGGGCGGCGCGGGCGCCGCGAACGCGTCGACGAGCGTGAGGTGCTCGAGGGGCGCGATCGGGTCGGCGACGAGGCTCTCGGCGAGCTTGCGCCCGAGCATCCCGCCGCCGCCGAGGATGAGGGCCTTCATCGCAGTGGCGAAGTCTAGCCCGCCGGGTGGGTGGGGCCGCCGCCAGCGCCCGTGCACAGTCGTAGCACCGCGCGCCGCTCGTGGCCGCGCAGCGGATATGCTGGGCGTCCCCGACCGTGGAGGCCCCGTGGGACCCGTCGAGATCGCCGTCTATTCGTTCCCCGGCAGCCAGTTCAACGGGCAAATCGCCCCGGCGCTGCGCGAGCTGGTCGCCACCGGAACCGTTCGCGTGCTCGACCTCGCGTTCGTCGCGAAGGGCGAGGACGGGAGCATCGCCTGGTTCGAGATCGAGGAGGCCATCCAGCACGCACCCGAGTTCGAGGGCTTCCACGACGACCCGATCGACCTCCTCAACGAGGAGGACATCATGCTCCTGGCCGAGGAGGTCGCGCCCGGCTCGTCCGCCGCGATCGTCGTCTGGGAGCACACCTGGGCCGCCCGCCTGCACGACGCCGTCGCCGGCTCGGGCGGCGTGATCGTCGCCCGCGAGTACATCCCCGAGCCCATCGTCGAGGCCGCCTACGCCGCGGCCGGCGAGTAACCAAGGAGCACGCCATGCCCCCTCTCCGACGAGGACCCGGCCTGATCGGCGCGGCGGCCCGCACGGCCGTCGTCGTGGGCACCGCCAACGCGGTGTCGCACCGACAGGCGCAGCGGTACGCCGCGCAGAACGCTCCGGACCAGGCGCCGGCCGAGACCGCCGCGGCCCCCACCGAGGCCCCTGCCGCCGCACCGGCCGGCGGTGACGACCTCGCCGCCCAGCTCGAGTCGCTCGCGCGCCTGCGCGACCAGGGCATCCTCACCGAGGAGGAGTTCGCCGCCAAGAAGGCCCAGATCCTCGGGATCTGAGCCGCTGGTGCGGGGGACGCGGCCGGTCGGCCGCGCCCCCGTACCGGCTACCCCTGGACGATCGGCCCCTCGGCCCCGAAGCCGCGGACCGACTCGACGTCGACGATCACGGCGACGCCGCCCTTGTCGGGGTCGTAGCCCTGCTCCATCGCGCCGATGGCGGCGTAGACCTCGTCGTTGCGCGAGGCGTCGACGCGGGCGGTCCCGCGCATCGACAGCATCATCGGGTTGCCCGCCGGGTCGAAGAAGGCGATCGTCACCTTCGGGTTGGCGGCCACGCCGGTGGCGAGGCCGTCGGCCGGGTTGCGGGTCCAGAGCGCGAGCTGCGTCGGGCTGATCACGTGCGTCGAGCCGCGGTGCGAGACGGCCGGGTAGCCGTCCTGGTCGATGTAGCCGACGGCGCAGGCGCGGCCGGCGCGCTCGAGCGAGCCGTCGATGACGTTCTGGATGGGGCCGGTGAGGTCGATGGACATGGGTGCTCCGGGGTCGGGTGGTTTCGGGGTCGGGAACGTCGGCACGCGCCGATCCATTCCCCCACGGGGCCCCGCACGGCGGCCGCCCTGGCGGCGCCCGCCCCTACTCGGGCGGGATCAGGGTGCCGCCGAAGATCTGCCAGGCGAGGGCCGACTTCGCGACGAGGCTCAGCACGATGTACGCCCACTCGCCGCGCAGGTAGTCCGCCCATTTCCCGACCCGGCGGTACTGGAGGAGCTGGACGACGGCGAAGCAGTTGAACAGCACGAACAGGCTGACGAGGATGCCGTAGACGAAGCCGGGGATCTCGTTGCCCGACGTCGAGTTCGGCTCGAGGATCAGGATCAGGAACGCGACCCACGGGACGATGCCGGCGATGCAGCCGAAGACGAAGGGGAGCATGCCCGCGCCTGGCGTCTCGTACCGCTCCTGCAGCCAGCCGAAGAGGATCATCGACGCATTCACCCCGAACAGGGCGACGAGCGCGGTGACGTCCGTCACGCCGAGGATCTGGGCGATCAGGACGATCATCACGGACGAGCTGAGGGAGTACTCGACCCAGCGGAAGATGTTGCGCTGCGCGAGCAGCCCGGCCGCGTAGCGCGGGAAGAACCACGGCGACGCGACGAGGAGGTGGAACAGCGCGGAGAGGCCGAAGAAGACGGCGATGCCGCCCGCGATCCGCACGTCCCAGAGGACGACGGGATCGCTCATCGCGGACCCGGGCGGGCCCTGCAGGTAGCTCGCGGTGACCGGCAGGGTGAAGTCGGTCGCCAGCACCAGGATCAGGACCATCTGGACGAGATGCGCGACGCCGGCCGCCACGTTCGCCGTCCGCAGGCGGCGCATGGTCCTCGCGGGCTGGGCGGCGTCCATGCCCGGAGGATGG
>JBEGMS010000099.1:0-5877 GCA_041182985.1 Actinomycetota bacterium | reverse complement strand
AGGCGGGTGCGGAGGGCGACGCGAAGGCGATCAGCCGCCGCGCCGGCGTGATGATGCGCGTCCTCGACGACGGCGCGAAGGCGCTCGCCGACGGCTACGTGCGGGCGCAGCAGAGCGCGGTCCGCCGCGACGAGAGCGCCCGCGCCACCCTGCTCGACTGGCTGCTCGGGGGGATGCCCCCGGACCGCGTCATGGAGGCCGCGGGCCGCCTCGGCGTCGACATCGGCGGACGCCGCAGCGTGCTCGTGGTCGGCGAGGTCTCCGAGGCGATCCTCGACCGCTTCCGCGAGGCCGGCGCCCTCGCCGCACCCCGGGCCGGGACCACGGTGGCGGTGCTCACGGGCCGCGCCCCGCGCGGGCCCGAGACGGCCGGGCTCGGCCGCCCGGGGCTCGGGGTCGCCGGCATCCGCACCTCGTACGGCGAGGCGCTGCGTGCGCTCGACGTGGCCCGGCGGCTCGGCCTGCACGGCGTCGTGCCCTACACCGAGGTGCTGCCCGAGGCCCTGATCGGCCAGGACCGCGCGACCCTGCGCGAGCTGGTCGAGTCGACGCTCGAGCCGCTGCGCAGCAACCGCAACGGCGGACCGCAGTACATCGAGACGATCGAGACGTGGCTCCGGGAGGGGCTCAGCGTGGCCGCCACGGCGCGCGCGCTCCAGGTCCACGAGCGCACGGTGCGCTACCGCCTCGCCCGCATCACGAAGCTGACCGGGCTCGATCTGCAGCACGCCGACGACCGCTTCCGGCTCGAGCTCGCCGTGCGCGGCGAGCGGCTGCTGGACCAGGCCGAGCCGGCCTAGGACCAGACCATCTCGTCGGCGTCGCCCCACTCCGCGGGCAGCGGGGTGCCGGCGGCCCGGTGCAGGGCCACCTTGAGCGTGCCGAGGCCGAGCACCGCGCACTTGACGCGCATCGCCGACAGGGGGATGCCGAGCTCGTCGAGGATCGCCTGGGACGGCAGCCCGGCGGCCTCGTCCACGGACATGCCCTGCACGAGCTCGGTCAGCATGGAGGTGGCGGCCTGCGAGACGGCGCAGCCGTGGCCGGTGAAGCGCATCTCGCCGATCCGGCCGTCCTCGAGGCGCACCATCACCGTGACCTGGTCGCCGCAGAGCGGGTTCTGGCCCTCGGCCTCGGCGTCCGCGCCCTCCAGCGCGCCGTGGTGGCGCGGGTGGCGGTAGTGGTCCATCAGGTTCTCGCGGTAGAGCTCGTCGTCCACGGCTAGACCCCCATCACGCGGCGCGCGTCGAGGAGCCCCTCGATGAGGCGGTCGACGTCGTCCGTCGAGGTGTACAGGTAGAAGGACGCGCGCACGGTCGCGGCGAGGCCGAGCCGCTCGACGAGGGGCTGCGTGCAGTGGTGGCCCGCGCGCACGCAGACCGCGTGGCGGTCGAGGATCTCGGCCACGTCGTGGGGGTGCACGTCGTCGAGGACGAACGACACGACGCCGCCGCGGGAGGCCGCGTCGCGCGGGCCGATCACGCGCAGGCCCGGCACCTCGGCGAGGCGCTCCAGGGCGTAGGCGGTGATGACGTGCTCGTGGGCGTCGATCCGCTCGAGGCCGACGGCGGTGAGGTAGTCGATCGCCGCGTGCAGGGCGACCGCCTCGGCGTAGGCCGGCGTGCCCGCCTCGAACTTCCACGGCAGGGTGTTCCAGGCGGTGCGGTCGAGGCGCACGGAGCGGATCATCTCGCCGCCCGTGAGGAACGGCGGCATCGCCTGCAGCAGCTCCTCGCGGCCCCACAGGGCGCCGATCCCGGTCGGCCCCAGCGTCTTGTGGCCCGAGAAGGCGACGAAGTCGGCGCCGAGCGCCTGCACGTCGACCGGGCGGTTCGGGACGGTCTGCGCCGCGTCGAGGACGACCACGGCGCCCTGCGCGTGCGCCCAGCGGACGAGCTCGTCGACGGGCGGCCGCACCCCGAGGGTGTTCGACTGGTGCGTCACGGCGACGACCTTGACGGCGCCCTCGCGCGCGATCGCGTCGAGCTGGTCGAGCTGCAGGTGCCCCTCGTCGTCGATGTCGAGGAAGCGCAGCGTCGCCCCCGTCTGCTCGGCGAGGACCTGCCACGGCACGAGGTTGGCGTGGTGCTCCAGCACCGTCGACACGATCACGTCGCCCGGGCCGCAGCTCGCCCGACCGTGCGTCTGCGCCACGAGGTTGATCGCCTCCGTCGTGTTGCGCGTGAAGACGACCTCGCGCCGCGAGCCGGCGTTGAGCAGCCCCTGCACGGCGTCGCGGGCCGCCTCGAAGGCGTCCGTGCTCTCGACGCCGAGGGTGTAGACGCCGCGGTGCACGTTCGCGTTCGACGTCGCGTAGAAGCGCTCCATCGCGTCGAGGACCGCCTGCGGCTTCTGCGAGGTGGAGGCCGAGTCGAGGTAGGCCAGGGGCCGGCCGTTGACCGCGCGCCGCAGGATCGGGAAGTCGGCGCGGATCCGCTCGAGGTCGAGCGCGGGTGCGGTCTCGTGGGCGGCCATCGTGTTAGGGCAGTCTAACGAAGCGTCGTCTTCCGCCGTATCGCGCCGGTGGCGCCGGTGGCCGCGTACCCTGTCGGCCGATGTCCGGGCCGCTCGCCGTCCACCGCTGGGCCGATCTCGACGCCGCCGGCCGTGCGGCGCTCCTCGAACGCGGGCTGGGCGACGTCTTCGACCCCGCGCTCGGCGCCTCGATCGCCGAGCTCGTCGCCGACGTCCGCGCGCGCGGCGACGCCGCCGTCTGCGATGCGCTGGCGCGCTTCGACGGCTGCGCCGTGGAGCCCGCCGGCCTGCGCATCACCGACGCGGAGTTCGCCCGCGCCCGCGCGGAGGTCCCCGAGGCCGTCCAGCACGCGATCCGCGCCGCGATCGACCACTCGCGCCGCTTCAACGAGCAGGTCATGCGCCACGGTGACTGGCGGGTCGAGCTCGACCCCGGCCTCGAGGTCGGCGAGAAGCGCACCGCGATCGCCAGCGCCGGGCTGTTCGTGCCGAGCGGCAAGGGCTCGTTCCCGAGCGTGCTCGTGCAGATCGGCACCCCCGCGGTCGTCGCGGGCGTGCCCGACATCGCCGTGGTCGTGCCCCCCGTGCCGGGCACGGACGGGATGGTCGACCCGGCCGTCCTCGTCGTGGCGGAGGAGCTCGGCCTGCGCGAGGTGTTCCGCGCCAACGGCCCCGCCGGCGTCGCCGCCCTCGCCTTCGGCACCGAGTCGATCCCGGCCTGCCGCAAGGTCCTCGGCCCGGGCAGCCCGCCCGTGGCGGCGGCCCAGCTCGAGATCCAGCGCCACGGCGTGGTCGGGATGCAGATCCTCGCCGCCTCTGAGAGCCTGATCCTCGCCGACGAGACGGCAGACCTCGGCCTGCTCGCCGCCGACCTCCTCAACGAGGCCGAGCACGGCGCCGACTCCGCCAGCGTCCTCGTGACCTGGCGCGAGAACGTGATCGACGGCGTCCAGCCCGAGCTCGAGCGCCGTCTCGCCGCGCTCCCGGAGCCGCGCCGCGGCTACGCCGCCAGCGCGATCGGCCACGTGGGCGGTGCGATCCTCGTGCGCGACCGGGACGAGGCGATCGAGGTCGCCAACCTCTACGCCCCCGAGCACATGCAGATCGCCACCGCCGACGACGAGGCCGTCCTCGCCGGGATCGAGCACGCCGGCGAGGTCCTGCTCGGCCAGCACACGCCCTTCAGCGCCGGCAACTACCTGATCGGCATCCCCGCCACCCTGCCGACCTCGGGCTACGCCCGGGTCACGAGCGGCGTCACCGCCCTCGCCTTCACGAAGACGATCAGCCTGGCGCGCGCCGACGCGGCCGCGCTCGCGGCCCTCGCCCCGGACATCCTCGCGCTCGCCGACCACGAGGACTTCCCGGCCCACGCCGCCGTGATCCGCGAGCGGCTCGAGCGCGGCCGCTAGGGCAGGATCGTCAGCGGCGTGCCGTCCGAACGGGTGAGGCCCTCGAAGTCGCGGCGATCGACGGTCAGGACGGTCGTCGACCCGTATCGGTCGGCCAGCACCACGAGCGAGGCGTCGGTCAACCCCAATCGCCGTTCGACATGCCGATCCAGCACCCGTAGCGCCCGCCGCACGTCGTCCGCCGCGAAGAGGGCTATCTCGTAGGCGCCCCCGGATAGCTCGTCGAGCACCCCTCGCGCGGCCCGCGCCCCGAGCCGCTTGCCGACGAGGTAGTCGAGCTCGGCGAGGACGAAGGGGCTGATCACGATCGGGTCGCGCTCGGCGTCGATGATCGCCGTCACCCGCTCGTGCTCGGGTTCGAGCGCATCGAGGTAGCTGATCAGGGCACCGGTGTCGGCGATGATCACGACTCCCCGAAACCCTCCATCAGCTCGTCCCGCCGGGCGACGATGTCACCGCAGGCCAGAATGCCCCCCCGCGGGCGCGGCCGCGCGAGCGCGGCGTCGAGCGCCTCGCGAATCACGTGTGCCTCGGTCACTCCCCGGCGCTTCGCCTCCAGTTCCAGCCGGTCCTTGAGCTGCTCGGGCAAGTAGACCGTGGTGCGATGCACGCCATACATCGTGCCATATATCCGATCCGGCATTCGCAGGTTCCCCATGCCTCCACCCTGACCGATGCCCGCGCACGGCGGCAGACCGGTACCGCGTCACGGGGGCGCCCATGGCGCCAGGACCGCCCCGAATCCGCGCCACGCCCGATCCGGATCGCGCAGGAACCGCGCCGTGTCGCACGTAGAGTGGGTCCATGCACGTGGTCCGCCCCGCGGCGGTGCTCGTCGTCGCCGCGCTCGTGGCGCTCGGCCTCGCCGCCCCCGCCTCCGCCCAGGAGATCTGCGCCAACGCAGGCCTCGCGACGGCCGGGACCGCGACCCTGACCTCCTTCCCGACGGGCTCGGGCTCGACCGCGTCCCTGACCGTCCCGGGGGCCCAGCTGGGCCGGCCCGCGATCAGCGCGGACAGCGCGACGGCCTACGTGCCGGACGCGGCCGGCAGCCGGCTGGTCGTGGTCGCCACGGGGCCCCTGACCCAGAGCGCGGCGATCGCCCTGCCCGCGGGCTCGGGACCCAGCAAGGTCGTGCTCTCCCCGACGCGCCCCCGCGCCTACGTCCTCAACGCGACCGCCCGCACGATCTCCATCGTGGACACCGCGGCGCGGCAGGTGGTGGCCACGACGGCGCCGCTCGACGGCGCCTCGCCGCTCGTCGACCTGGCCGTCTCGCCCGACGGCGCCACCCTCTACGCCCTCACCGCGGCCCCAGCCCAATTGCACCTCCTGCCCACGGCGGCCGACGCCGTCGTCCCGGCCTCCACGGTCCCCGTCGGCGCGCTGGAGGCGCAGGCGCTCGCCGCCACCGCCAATCGCGTGGCGGTCGCCATCACCACGGCGGGCGGCGTCAACACGCTGCTCGTCCTCGACTCGGCCGGCGCCGCGGTCGCGGTCGGCGACGACGACCTGGGCGCCGCCCCCACCGCGCTGGCCGTCTCCGCCGACGGCGCCACCGCCTACCTCGCGACCGCCCAGCCGCGGCTCTTCGCGATCCCGATGGCCGCGCCCGCCGACGGCGGGGGCGCCGGAGCCGTTCCCGCCGGCCGCGTCGACGCGATCGCGGTCGGCCCGAACGGGGTCGTCTACGCCGCCGAGACCACCGCCATCGCGGCCTACACCGCCGCCGGGGCGCGCTCGGGCGCGATCGCCGGCGTCAGCGGCACCGGCGTCGCGATCTGCCCGTCCACCGCGACTCTGCCCGGCGCGCCCACGGCGGCCAACGGCGCCCGCGGCGATCGCGCGGTCACCGTCGCCTGGACGGCGCCGGCGAGCGACGGGGGCGCCCCGGTCTCCTCCTACCTCGTGACGGCGGCTCCGGGCGGCGCGACCTGCACCGCGACCGGCGCGACCTCCTGCACCGTCGAGGGCCTCGCGAACGGCACCC
>JBEGMS010000098.1:0-5428 GCA_041182985.1 Actinomycetota bacterium | reverse complement strand
ATGCAGGACGGCGTCGGGCGGGTCCTGGGCCAGCCGCGCGGCCGTCCCGGCGGCGGCCTCCACGGGGCCGACGCCGACGGCGAGGGTCTCACGGCCCGCGACCCACTCGAGCTCGATCACGGTCGCGGCGACGACGAGGACGCGCATGCGGGGAAGTATGGCGCCGCACGCCGTCCGCGGGGGACCCGCCTGCGATAGTCGGGCGAGGCACGTCCCCCGCTCCCCCGCCGAGGCACACCATGCAGACCCTCGCCCGTATCGTCGCCGGCCGCCGCTCCAAGTGGCTCGTCCTGCTCGCCTGGGTCGTCCTCGCGGGCGCCTTCGGGCCCTTCCAGGCGAAGCTCAACTCGGTCACGCAGAACGACTCGACCACGTTCCTGCCGGCGGACGCGGACTCGACGAAGGTCCTCGAGGACCTGCGCACCCGCTTCGACAACGGGCGCACCGTCCCCGCGCTGATCGTCTACCAGAACCCCGCCGGCCTGAACGACCAGGACCGCGCCGCGATCCAGGCGGACGAGACGGCGATCGCCGAGCTCCCCGACCTCGCCCCGATCCAGTCGCCGCTGACGCCGCAGGCCGCCCAGATGGGCCTGCTCTCCGAGGACGGCACGACCGCGATCATGCTGGTGCCGATCACGGCGCGGACGATCGAGCAGATCGAGCCCGCGGTGAAGGAGATGCGCGCGATCACGCAGGCCGACGTGCCCGACGGGCTCGAGGTCTACGTGTCCGGCCCGGCCGGGATCACCGTCGATGCCGTCGAGGTCTTCGGCGACATCGACGGCAAGCTCCTGATCGGCACGACGATCCTGATCCTCGTGCTGCTGCTCCTGATCTACCGCTCGCCGATCATCGCCGTCGTGCCGCTGATCGTCGTCGGCGTGGCCTACGCGGTGGCGGGCGGCGTCGTCTACCTGATCGTGCAGGGCTTCGACCTGCCCATCAACGGCCAGGCCACCGGGATCCTGATCATCCTGATGTTCGGCGCGGGCACGGACTACTGCATCTACCTCGTGGCCCGCTACCGCGAGGAGCTGCGCGTGCGCGAGGACCGCCACGACGCCATGCAGCACGCCGTCGCGCGCTCCGGGCCCGCGATCCTGTCGGCCGGCGGCACCGTCGTCGCGGCGATGCTCGTCCTGCTCTTCGCCGACCTCTCGAGCACCCGCAACCAGGGCCCGGTGCTCGCCATCGGCGTCGCCGTCACCATGCTCGCCGGCCTCACGCTGCTGCCGGCGCTCCTGACCATCGTCGGGCGGCGCTCGTTCTGGCCCGTGATCCCCCGCTTCGGCTCGGAGGACCGCTCGCGGCGCTCCGTCTACCACCGCGTGGGCGAGGTCGTCACCGGCCGCCCCGTCGCCACCGTCGTGATCGTGACCGCGGTGCTGCTCGCCTGCACCCTCGGCCTCCTGACGCAGCCCGGCGGGCTCGGGATCGGCGGCGGCTTCCGCAACGACCCGGAGTCGATCCAGGGCCAGGTCGCGCTCTCGAAGGCGCTGCCGCCGGGCGAGCTCGCCACCACCCAGGTGATCGTCAACGCCCCGGCCGGCCAGCTCGAGGCCGCAACCGGCGCCGTCCTCGGCGCGCTCGATGCGGACACCGTCGACGTCGCCGCCGTGCGGCCGTCGTTGACCGCCACCGCCGGCGACGGGCAGCTGCTCGAGGTCACGCTCACGCGCGACCCCTACTCCGACGACGCCGCGGCATCCGTGCCGCGGATCCGGGCGATCGCCGCCGAGGCCGCGAGCGCGGTCGGCGCCACCGCCATCGTCGGCGGGCCGACCGCCCAGGACTACGACACGGACCGCACGGTCAGCCGCGACGCGAAGCTGATCGTGCCGCTGACCCTGCTCCTGATCCTGATCATCCTCGCCCTGCTCCTGCGGGCGATCATCGCCCCGCTCTACCTGATCGCGACGGTGATCGTCTCGTTCTTCGCGACGCTGGGGCTCTCGTACCTGATCTTCATCCACGTCTTCGGCAGCCCCGGCGTCGACCCGGGCTACGCGACGTTCCTGTTCCTGTTCGCCGTGGCGCTGGGCGTCGACTACAACATCTTCCTGGTCTCCCGGATCCGCGAGGAGGCCGAGTCGGCGCCGATGCGGCCGGCCGTCCTGCGCGCCCTCGAGACCACGGGCGGCGTGATCACGAGCGCCGGCCTGATCCTGGCCGGCACCTTCCTCGTGCTGATGACGCTCCCCCTCGAGGCGCTCTTCCAGCTCGGGTTCGGCGTCGCCCTCGGCGTCCTGATCGACACCTTCGTCGTGCGCACGCTGCTCGTGCCCGCGCTCGCCGTCTGGGTCGGGGACCGCTCGTGGTGGCCCGGGCGCGTGCCCTCCCACACGGGGTCGTCGGCCTCCGACTGACCGCGCGGGCCCGGGCGGGCCTAGACTGCGCCCGTGGACATCCTCGTCCTCCAGCACATCCGCTGCGAGCCGCCCGCCGCGTACGGCGAGGCACTGGCCGCGCGCGGGCACGTCCTGCACCCGGTCGAGGTCGACGAGGGCGAGCCCCTGCCCGATTGGCGCGAGTACGGCGCGATCGTGGCGATGGGCGGACCGATGGGCGCCTACGAGGACGCCGACCACCCGTGGCTGACGGCCGAGAAGCGGCTGATCCACGACGCCGTCCACGCGGGGCTGCCGTACTTCGGGGCCTGCCTCGGCGTGCAGCTCCTCGCCGCCGCGCTCGGCGCCCGCGTCTACCCGGGCCCCGCGCCCGAGGTGGGCCTGCTCGAGGTGCAGCTGACGGAGGCGGGCCGCCGCGACCCCGTCGCCTCGATCCTGCCGGCCTCCTTCACGACGCTCCAGTGGCACGGCGACACCTTCGACCTGCCCGAGGGCGCGGTCTCCCTCTTCGAGAGCCCCGCCTACCCCAACCAGGGCTTCCGCTTCGGCGAGGTCGCCTACGGCGTGCAGTTCCACCTCGAGGTCGACGCCGCGCTCGCCGACGAGTGGTCGCGCGTCCCCGCCTACCGCGAGCCCGCCCGCGCCGAGCACGCGGTCGGGCTCGACGGCCTCCTCGACGGTGTGCGCGCCAACGCGGACCACATGATCCCCCACGCCCGCACCCTGATCGACGCCTGGCTCGACCAGGCGATCGAGTTCGGGCGCGCCTAGCGCAGCCGCACGCCGGGCAGGCCCTCGAAGCCGCGGCGGTCGCGTGTCACGATCACGCGGCCGGTCGCCCGGGCCGTGGCGGCGATGATCGCGTCGTGCCCGCCGCGCGGCAACCCGGCGCGCCGGGTGTGCGCGAGCAGCGCGGCATGGTGCTCCGCCGTGCGCTCGTCGTAGGCGACGACGGAGAAGGCCCCGCGCACGTCATCGACGAAGGCCCGACGCCGGGTTCGTTCCCGCCCGCGCCCGAGCTCGACCCCGAGCAGGAGCTCCGCGAGGGTGATCGCCGCGATGCCGAGATCGCCTTCATCGTCCTCGATCAGCTCGTCGAGGTCGGCCTCGCCGCGCTCGGCGGCGACGAGGATGCTCGTGTCGAGGAGCAGGCCCCTCATCGGTCGTCGCCCCAGGGATCATCGACGCGGTCGGCACGGCGGGAGTCCTCGCGAACACGGTTGATCTCCTCGCGCCACGCGGGATCGGGGCCGTGGCGGCGCACCATCGCCTTGAGGTCGCGACCCGTGGCCGATCGCCGCGGGCGCAGTTCCGCGACGACCGCCCCGTGGCGGGTGATGCGGAACGCCTCGCCGTTGCGCTCAACCCGATCCAGCAGGGCGCGGAACCCCCGGGCGGCATCCGTTGCGGTGACTTCCTCCATGAAATTCAGAGTATCAGATATATGTATCGCCATGGCGGCAGCCTCGCACACGGGGTTCCGACGGCACACGCGCGGTTCCGCGCCGCTTCCGCATGGCCGACCTCGCGCCGGACGCCGTACCGCACTACCCTCCACCCATGGCCGACGCGGCGAAGCGCGAGGCGCGCAAGACGAGGAAGGGCAAGGCGAAGGGCGACAAGGGCGCGAAGCGCATGCGCCTGTCGCAGTTCTGGCACCCGATCGCCACCTGTGCGGAGGTGGGCGAGCAGCCGCGGCGGTTCACGCTGCTCGACGAGGACCTGGTCGCCTTCCGCACCGACACCGGCGTGACGGTCCTCAAGGACCTCTGCATCCACCGCGGGGCGGCCCTGTCCCTCGGCGAGGTCCGGAACGGCTGCATCGTCTGCCCGTACCACGGCTGGGAGTACGACCGCACGGGCGCCTGCGTGAGGATCCCGGCGCAGCCCGACCGGCCGATCCCGGCCGCGGCGCGCGCGATCGCCCACCGGGTCGAGGAGCGCCACGGCCTCGTCTGGGTCGCCCTCGAGGAGCCGATCGCGGACATCCCCCACGTCCCCGAGGGCCTCGACCGCGACCCCGCCTTCACGAGCGAGGTCTTCAGCGTGCTCGAGTGGGCGACCTCCGCCGGCCGCTCGACCGAGAACTCGATGGACGTCTCGCACTTCCCGTTCGTGCACCCCGAGCTGCTCGGCGACCCCGACCACCCCGAGCAGGAGCCCTACGAGCTCCACGCCGAGGAGTGGGGCCAGTGGTTCCGGGTCCCGAACCAGTTCTGGCGCTCCGTCGACGGCACCGCGAACGCCCGCATCACCTACGTCTACACGCACGTCTACCCCTTCACGATGCACCTGCACGTGACGGAGGACGGCGACGCGTCGGGCCGCGTGATGAGCGTCATGGTGATCGCCTCGCCGACCCGGGCGAGGGAGACGCGGGTCTTCCGGATCGCCTTCCGCAACTACGCAGAGGACAACCCCAACTTCGTCTCCGACTACCTGCACATCCTCGAGCAGGACCGCCGGGTCGTGGAGAGCATCCGCCCGGAGGAGATCCCGGCCTCCCTCAAGGAGGAGCTCCACATCAAGGTGCCCGACCTCTCGTCCATCGCCTTCCGGCGCTGGCTCGAGGGGGTCGACATGCAGGGCGTGCTCGAGCCGTAGGGCCGCAGGGGATGCAGCGGATCGGGATCGACGTCGGCGGCTCGTTCACGGACGCCGTCCTGCTCGACCCCGAGGGCCGCGCCCGCATCGCGAAGGTGCCGTCGACCCCGGCCCGGATCGAGGCCGGCTTCCTGGCCGCCCTCGAGGCGCTGCTCGCCGCGGCGGGGGCCCGCCCCGACGAGGTGGCCTACCTCGCGCACGGCACCACCGTCGCCACCAACGCGATCGTGACCCGCACGCTCGCGCGCACGGCGCTGGTCACGAACGCCGGCTTCGCCGACGTGCTCGCGATCGGCACCCAGATGCGCCGCAACGTCTACGACCTCTGGACCCCCGAACCCGACCCGCTCGTGCCGCGCGAGCGCTGCCACGGCGTGCCCGGCCGGATCGACGCGCAGGGCGCGGAGGTCGAGCCGCTCGACGAGGCCGCCGTGCGCGCGGCGGCCGCGCGGATGCGGGAGGACGGCACCGAG
>JBEGMS010000097.1:0-2502 GCA_041182985.1 Actinomycetota bacterium | reverse complement strand
GCGCGTCAGCGCGCCGCCGCCCCTGATCGGGGCGACCGCCGTCGGCCTCGTCGCCGCGCTGCTCCTGATCGCCGGCAGCCCGGCCAGCGTGCTCGTCGCCGTGCCCGCCCTGTGGGTCTGGTCGCTCGTGCCGCGCCCCGGCGAGCGGCTCGGACGGCTGGCCTGGTCCCTCGGGCCCGTGCTCCTGACGGGCCTGCTGATCTTCCTCCTGCGCGGCGCGGACCCCGCGACCCTGATCGGGGCCGCGGCCACGGGCGCGCTGCCGCCCGCCCTCGTGGTCGGGGGCAGCGTGCTGATCGGGGCGGGCGCGGTCGGCGCCCTCGCGGAGGACTAGGCCCTAGTCGGCGAGCGGCCGGGTCATGTCGACCGGCACCACCCACTCGGCGTACTGCTCGGGCGTCAGGAGCTCCAGCGCCGTCGCGGCCTCGATCAGCGTCGTGCCCTCCTGGTGGGCCTTCTTCGCGATCTTGGCGGCGTTCTCGTAGCCGATGTGCGTGTTGAGCGCCGTGACGAGCATCAGCGAGGCGTTGAGGTTGCGCTCGAGGACGTCGTGGTTGGGCTCGATGCCGACCGCGCAGCGGTCGTTGAACGAGCGGCAGGCGGAGCCGATCAGCTCGGCCGACTCGATCACGTTCCAGACCATCACGGGCTTGTAGACGTTGAGCTGGTAGTCGCCCTGGGTGCCCGCGAAGGCGACGGCGGCGTCGTTGCCGAAGACCTGCGCGCAGACCATCGTGAGGGCCTCGCACTGCGTCGGGTTGACCTTGCCCGGCATGATCGACGAGCCCGGCTCGTTCTCCGGGATCGAGATCTCGCCGATGCCGGCGCGCGGGCCGGAGGCGAGGCGGCGGACGTCGTTCGCCATCTTCAGGAGCGCGCCCGCGAGGGTGCGCTCGGCCGCCGAGGCGTTGACGAGGGCGTCGTGCGAGGCGAGCGCCTTGAACTTGTTCGCCGACGAGTAGAAGCCGTAGCCCGTCTCCTCGGCCATGTACTTCGCGGCGAGGTCGCCGAACTCGGGGTGCGCGTTGAGGCCGGTGCCGACGGCGGTGCCGCCGATCGCCAGCTCGAGCATCCCGTCGAGCGCGTGGCGGACCTGGGCAACGGCGTCGTCGATCTGGGCGACCCAGGCGGAGATCTCCTGGCCGAGCGTGATCGGGGTGGCGTCCTGCAGGTGCGTGCGGCCGATCTTGACGACGTCGGCGTGGGCCTTGGCCTTCGCGTCGAGGGTGTCGCGCAGGACCAGCACGTTCGGGATCAGGACCGTGTCGATCACCTCGACGGCGGCGATGTGCATCGCCGTCGGGAAGGTGTCGTTCGACGACTGGCCGCGGTTGACGTGGTCGTTCGGGTGGACGGGCGCCTTCGAGCCGAGCACGCCGCCCGCCATCTCGATCGCGCGGTTCGAGATGGCGGGCGGCAGCTGGCCGAGGTCCCTGTTGGCGCGCGCCGCGGACTTCTTGAGCACGCCGAGGGCGCGGATGATGGGGCGGTCCCAGTGGTACGTGCCGAGGCCGATCTGGAAGTTGTCGATGGAGCGCTCGGTCTGCGCCCCCCAGTAGCGATCCGAGGCGACCTGCACCTCGCCCATGCTGTCGGTCTCGATCCGGTGGTCCGCCATCTGCCTCGTGCCTCCGTGCGTCGCGTCGGTTGTCGTGCGGCGGCACCCTAGCGCGGGCGCGCCGACCTCCTCGCAGATCGCGCCGCGCGCGCCGGCGGCCGTTCAGCCGAGGACGACGGCGTCGACCGCGTCGCCCGCGGCGAGCTCGCCCTCGCCGGTCGGCACGAGCGCCAGGGCGTTGGCGCGGGCCGCGCGCGAGAGTTGGTGCGATACGCCCGCGCCGAGGTCCTCGAGCCGGCCGTCCGCGAGGCGCATCGGCAGGCAGCGCATCCGCGCCGGCAGCCGCCGGACCGGCGCGGCGAGCGCCGCGCGCACGGTGTCGGGCCCGGGCTCGGCCCCCATCATGGCCCGCACGGCGGGCACGAGCAGGAGGTGCAGCCCGACGAGGCAGGAGAGCGGGTTGCCGGGCAGGCCGGCCACGAGCGTCCCGTCCGGGGCGGTCCCGCACCAGGTCGGCTGGCCCGGCTGGGTCGCGATCCGCCAGAAGAGCTCGCGCACGCCGAGCTCGGCGAGCGCGGGCTTGACGTGGTCGCGCGGCCCGACGGAGACGCCGCCGGTGGAGACCACGAGGTCGGCGTCGGCGAGGGCCGCGGCGAACGCCGCACGCGTCGCGTCAGCCGCGTCGGGCACGCCGCCGACGTGGACCACGCGGCAGCCGGCGCGCTCGAGCGCGGCGCGCACGAGCACGGAGTTGGACTCGTGGATCTGGCCGCGCGCCAGGGGCTCCCCCGGGGGCACGAGCTCGTCGCCGGTGGTCAGGACGGCGACGCGGGGCCGGGCGGCGCAGACGGCGCCCGTCAGCCCGAGGCCGGCGACGGCGGCGGCGGCGAGGGGGCCGAGCACGGCCCCGGCGGGGAGCACCTCGTCGCCGGCGCGCACGTCGG
>JBEGMS010000096.1:0-3646 GCA_041182985.1 Actinomycetota bacterium | reverse complement strand
AGGCCAGGGCGCGGGCGGCGGCGCGGGTGCGGGCACGGGGCAGGGTGGCGGTCTGCGTGATCCGGCCGGGCCCGTCGACGGTGACGGTGCTGACGAGGGCGTCGCCGACGCGGCGCGGCGTGGTGGCGCGGACCACGGACGCCGGGGCGGCGCTGCCGCCCGCGCCCCGGTCGGTCGCCGGGGGCGCGATCCAGGTCAGGGCGATGTCGTTGCCGTCGCCGCCCGCGTAGGTGATGCGGAAGCTGCCGGGCCCGCTCGTGGGGGTCACGGTCGCGCCCTCGGGCAGGCCGGCGAAGGTGCCGTTGACCGCCGCCACGTGGGTCTTGCGCACGATCACGACGGTCGTGCCGTCGGGGATCGCGGAGCCGGCGCGCACGCGCAGGACGGTGTCGCCGGTCAGGGTGACGGCGTTGGCCACCTGCAGCTGGGAGTGGGCGGCCGCCGAGTCGACCCCGACCTCGAGGGTGCCGCCGACCAGGTGGAGCGCCGCCGTGGTCATGGTCTCGGGCCCGGCGAGGCCGTCCAGGTCGATGGTGCCCGGGACGTTCAGGCCGGACCCGCCCAGGGAATCGCCGCCGCCCACCGACCCGGAGCCGCTCAGCCGCGCACCCACGTCCACGGCCACGGCCACGGTGCCGGCGCTGGGGCCGCCTCCGATCGCGCCGGTCGACGTCGTGCGCAGTTCGCCCGCGGCGACGGCGATGTTGCCGGACGTCCGGCTGGTGCCCGACAGGACGAGGGTGCCCGCACCGGCCTTGCGGACGTTGAGGTTCCCGAGCGAGCCGGTGGCGCCGCCGAAGCCGCCGCTGAAGGCCGTCGCGCCGGACGCGTCGGTCACCTGCGCGATGACCGTGCCGCAGTTGGCGCCGTTGCCGCAGCGGATCGCGCCTGACCCGTCGATCCGGGCTGCCGCGAGCGTCGTCGTGAACGGGATGGCCCCGGCCGGGTCGAGATCGAGGTTGCCGTCGACCGTCAGGGATCCGGTGGTGGTGAGGTTCTCGGTGAGGGTCCAGGTGGTGGCGGGGGCGACGCGGACGGCGCCTGTGGTGTCGAGGATGGCGGTGAAGTCGACGGGGCCGGAGACCGTCAGGTCGTGTGTGCCCCCCGCCGTGTAGGAGGGCAGCTCGAGTCCGGTGGTCGCCCGGATCTCGGCGTCGTCGAGCAGCGTCACGGGCGTGTGGAGGCGGTTCATGCCCCCGGTGCTGGTGATCGTCCCCGCGAGCCCGAAGCTGCTCGGGGCGTGCTCCCCCGTCACCTGGACGCCGCCGTACAGCTCGAGCGTGCCCGCCGCGTCCACGGTGGTGCCGCCGGTGCCGAGCGCGTTGGCGTTCCCGATCCGCAGGGTGCCGGCCTCGACCACGGTGCCGCCGCTGTGGCGGTTGAAGTACCCGCCGAAGGGGAAGGAGAGGGTGCCGAGGCCGGCCTTCACGAGCCGGAGCCGCTGCTCCGGCTCCCCCCCGGAGGGGTTGAACACCGAGGATCCGACGCCGTCGAGCGAGCTGCCCGGGTCCGCGCCGGCCCTGACCTCGGAGACGTCGACCGTCAGCGCGGGGGTCCCGGTGCAGGAGACGCCGTCCGTCCTCTGGCAGGCGATCGGACCCGTCCCGGTGACGCGGCTCGCGCGCAGGGTGGCGTCCGCATCGGGCAGGTCGAGCTCGGTGGTGTGCCAGTCCTGGACCCCGAACGTCGCGACGGCGGCGGGGAGGAAGGCCCGGGCGGCGCTCACGTCCAGCGAGGCGAGGCGCGATGGGTCGCCGCTCGTGGGCACCCCGGCGGGGGCGCCGAAGGTGACCTGCCGGGGGACGTCGTCGCCGCCGGGCAGCTGGATCGAGAGCGGCTGGTTGCCGAGGAGCCGGCCGTTGAAGTAGGCGAGGCTCGAGGTGCCCGTGGCGGGGGCCGCGAGGGTGAACGTCGTGGGGCCCAGGAGCAGGATCGGGGGTAGCCCTTGGGAGCTCGGGGGGAGTGCCAGGCTGTCTCCCAGCTGCAGGGTGCGGTTCCGGCCGCTGAGCCCGGTGATCGTGATCTGGCCCTGCACGAAGATCCCGCTGTTCTGGTCGGCGTTGACGTTCTTGACCTCCAGGAGCTCGGGGACCTCGAGGGCCGTCGTCGTGCCGTCAAGCAGGACGTCGACGTTCGCCTGGTCAGCACCGTCGATGATGATCGCGTCGACGTTGGACCGCAGGAACGTGGACGTGCCGCCGTTGTGGACGAGCTCGTACACCGTGCCGGTCGCCTGCAGCGTGATGTCGTCGTTGGCGTTGTTGGAGGTCATGGTCAGCGTGTGGCCGACGAGACTTGGGGTTGCAGCGTCGGCGGGCGAGGCGGTCGCCAGCGAGACGGCGGCGAGCACGAGGGCGGCGAGGCCGGGGACGGCGATCAGGCGCAGGCGGCGCACACGGCGAAGGGTACGCCACCGCACGCGATCGTTCCGCATGGGCGGGGTGCCGGGGCCCCATCAGGAATCCGCGGCTCCGGTATCCTCGCGCGGTGGCACCGCACCCGCCCCGCCTCGTCCGCGCCCTTGCCGCGTTGGCCGTGCTGAGCGGCCTCGTCGCGCTCGCCCCGGCGGCCGGCGCGGCCTGCACGGGGTCGAACGGCCGGGTGCTCGAGGAGACAGGGAGCGCCGGCGATCCGTACCACGTCGGGTCGGCCTCGGACCTCGGCGCCGTCGGCACCGGCACCTGCGCGCTGACGGCCTCGTACCGGCAGACCGCCGACATCGCGATGCCCGCCGCGGTCGCCTCGGGCGGCGTGGAGAGCAACCTGACGCCGATCGCGACCGCGACCGGCGCGCAGTTCAGGGGCACCTACGACGGCGGCGGCCACCGGATCACGGGCTTCGTGCACGCCGATGGGCGCGGCCTCTCGGCCGGCTCCGATATCGGGCTGTTCGCGCGCGTGGGCGACGGCGCGGTGATCCGCCGCGTGCATCTGCGGGAAGCGCGCGTCGTCGGATCGGCGAGCATCGGCACGCTCGTCGGGCTGGTGGAGGACGGCGCGACCGGGGACCCGGTGCTGATCGAGGAGGTGTCCGCCACGGGGTCCGCGATCGCGTCGGACTCCGACGTCGGCGGCCTGATCGGCAAGATCTTCGCCACGGCGCCGACCACGTCGATGGAGATCACCGGCGGCGACGTGGGCGTCGCGGTGACGGCCCGGTCCGCGTTCGGCCACGCCGGCGGCGCGATCGGGCGGGTCTACATCGAGGACCGCGCGGACCTCCACATCGCCGACGTGCACGCGACGGGGGACGTGGTCGTCGATGCGCTCGGCGCCGCGGGCGCGGGCGGGCTGGTCGGCGGGGTGTGGATGTACGGGCGCACCGCCCCGACCTCCACCACCGACGTGACGATCACCGACAGCTCGGCGGCCGGGGACGTCTCGATCGCCGCCGGTGGTCGCGTCGGCGGCCTGATC
Organism: Actinomycetota bacterium; assembly: GCA_041182985.1. Taxonomy (GTDB): domain Bacteria; phylum Actinomycetota; class Thermoleophilia; order Gaiellales; family F1-60-MAGs149; genus F1-60-MAGs149. The sequence goes on along the minus strand of JBEGMS010000096.1, from coordinate 229 downwards.
GGCGACGTCACCACCCAGGCGAAGACCCGGGCGCTGCGGATCCAGCGGTCGGCCGCGAGCGGCGCCATCTCGGGTGTGGACCAGGTCGGCGGCCTGATCGGCTACGTCTCGCGGTATGAGGCGGGTAGCGCGGACACCGCCGACGGCATCGTCGAGATCGTCGACGCCTACGCGACCGGGGCGATCGTGGACACCAACGACAACGATCCCGCGCAGGCCTTCGGCGGGA
>JBEGMS010000095.1:0-2780 GCA_041182985.1 Actinomycetota bacterium | reverse complement strand
CGGGCCGGAGGAAGGGCCGCGCCGGGACTTGCACGACGACCACGCCGCGCCCACCGGAGCCTCCGCCGCCGAGCGGCTTACCCGCCTCTCGGAGCACCGCGAACACGAACCGCCGCATCGCGTCGGTCATCGGGATCACGATCGGGTTCGAGCCGAACTCCTGCACCTCGGCGATGCGGACGAGGCTCGCCCCGTCAGCGCCTCGCGCGGCCCGGGGCACGCCGATGAAGGCTTCGTCGCCGCGGACGATGGTGGCGATGCCGTTGCGGAGATCGGCGCGAACGATGAGCGACTTCGACCCACCGAAACCCTTGAGCCTGCGGGCCGCGAGCGTCGTGTCCTCGGGCTGCGCGAGCGGGCTTCCACCCGGCGCTTGTCGGGTCAGCCCCTGGACGATGTCGCGACGCAGCGTCTCGGCCTCCTGCCGAAGCGCGGTCGCGATCGCCCCTTGGAGGCGCGCCGGCGCTGCTGCGAGCAGGGCGCGGGCGCGGGCCCAGTCGCCGGTCCGGGTGACGCCGCTCATCGAAGCCCCCACGGCGCACGCCCGCGGACGCCCGAGGGCGACACGGCGGACGACATCAGAGGCGGAGTGCGGCGGTTCATTCGACCCTCGCGGGGGCGAGCTGCCGCGCCTCGAAGGTCACGAGCAGCAGGTTGCGGCGGGGTCGGCCTCGACCCAGACCGAAGCCGCGCGGTTGCGCCTGGACCACGTAGAGCCCGGGCGGCGTGCGGATGGCCTGAACGAGCAGTCCTCCAAGGTCATAGAGCCCGGAGAGGCGATCGTTGGGACGCACGAGCGCGTCGCCGGTCGACGAATCCACGAGCCCGAGTCGCTCGAGGTCGCGGAAGTGGAACACGAGGTCGATGGTGGAGCGCGGTGCGTCTCCGCTCGCAGCGACACGAAGCTCCTCGAAGACGCGAGGCTCGACCTGGCAAGGCACGCGGACCGGCGGCAGCTCGGCGCGGAGTCGCTCCGCGATGCCATCGCCGTCCCGGTCGACGAGGGTGGGCTCCTTGAAGTCCGGGTCGAAGCCGGGCGCTGCGGGTGCGCCCGCCCCGACGGTGGCCATCGTCGCCGAGTCGTAGCGACGCAGCTCGGCGAGGAACGGGAAGATGAGTCGGCCGCGCATCAGGCCGCCCCGAGCGGCGCCGGACGCCGATAGCGGAGCAGCGCGAGGTCGATCTCCGGGTCACCAAAGGGCCCGGCGCTCCCGCCGGGCTCGGCGAGCTTGTAGCTCTGGTCCCGCGTGCGCTCCTCGACGATGCGCCAGCGGTTGCGGGCGTCGAAGCCAGCGTCGCCCGCCAGCGCATCGAGCCCGCGCAGCACGAGGAGCACGCAGGCCCGGCGGATCGCCGGCGGCGTGTGGCCTTCCGGCGTTCCGTCGGGCTCCGTGAAGCCAAACCGCCCCGCGACCACGACGTTGCCGCTCCCACGCGGGAAGCGACCACAGCGCCAGGTCAGGCGGGGCGCGTCGAAGCCCGGACCGACCGGGGCGCCCACGACGACCAGCGCCGAGAGCGAGGCCGTGACGTCCGAGCCGCCGAGCTCCAGCCGGTCGATCCGGATGGGAGGTGCCGGCAGCTCGAGCGACGGGGTGCCGCGACCGTCGAGCACGAACACCGCGTCACGGGGCTCGAAGAACCAGCCCGTGGCGCGGTCGATCTCGGCGGTCGCGTTGGAGAGGAGCGCCTCGAGACGGGCGTCGCTCGCCTGGTCGGCCGTGACGCCCTCGCCCCGAAGTTCGGCGACGGTGGCATACACGGGGCCTCCTACTTCGAGCGGTTGCCGCGGCGCGAGCCGCTCGCCTCGAGGTCGTCAGTGGTGACGGCGGCAGCGGGGACGCTGGGCGCGACGGCCTCGACCGGGTCGGCGGCCTTCTTGCGAACGGTCGCCGCTGCGTCCTGCTCGGCCTCGAGGGCCTTCGCCTCCGACTCGGTGTGCACGTCGAAGGCCAGCGGCGCGTGAGCGTCGCCTGCGACCTGGCGCACGCCGCGGAGGTAGTCCGCGACCCCCTTGTCGACGCGGTACCAGCCGCGCTCCTCGTGGAACTTGATGCCCTGGTAGGTGTACCGACGCAGCACGAAGCCGCGGCGGGGATCGTAGGGTTTGAGTCGAACCAGCATGGTCTGCATCGGTCAGTCCTCCGGCTCGCTCAGAGCTGCACGTTGATGGCCTTGGCGACCCCGGGCTCCTCGGCGAACTTCACGTCGAAGCGCAGCGTGGCCACGATCTTCAGCGTCCCCTCGGAGATGTCGCGCGCCGACTCGATGCGGATGTTCCGCCAGATGCCGACGTGGATGTTCTTCGGGTTGCAGAGGAGCAGCGACGTCTGGTCGCCGGTGGCGCCGAGCGTCTCCGGGAACAGCGGGATCGGCTGGAGCGGAACGCCCGAGTACAGGACCGGGGTGTCGCCCTCGAGCAGCCGGTCGCCCACGGCGGTCGCGCGCTCGGCGAGCGTGTTGCGGTAGTCGAGGTCGGCGTCGACGCTGGTCAGGAACCGCATCGCCTTCTTGTCGCGCAGGTGCTCGGACGGAACGGTCTTGAGCACGTCGCGGAGGAGGTTCTTCGAGATGGGGTTACCGCCGGCGTCGACGACGTTGCTCGTCGCCTGCTTGAGCACGCCGTCCATGACCGCGAGGAACGGGTCGGCGGACAGCGTGTCGCCGTTGATGAGGACGTCCTCCATGTCCCGGCTGATGGCCTCGGCCATCATCTCCATGATCGTCTGGCGCAGCTCGCCGCGCTCGATGCTGTCCTCGAGGACCTCGTCGGAGAGGCG
>JBEGMS010000094.1:0-4101 GCA_041182985.1 Actinomycetota bacterium | reverse complement strand
ACGTCGCCCAGGTCGACGCCGTCGAGCGAGGCGATCGACGGGCCGAGCGGGGCGAAGGTGTCGAAGCTCTTGCCGTAGACGAACTGGCGCAGCGGGGTCTCGAGCTGCGCGCGGCGGCCGGAGACGTCGTTGATCGCGGTGTAGCCGCCGACGGCGTCCAGCGCGTTCTCCGTGGTCGCGCGGTAGGTGCGCTTCGCGATCACGACCGCGAGCTCCGCCTCCCAGTCGGGGCGCGTCTCCTCGCGGGGCACGACGATCGTCTCGCCGTGGCCGATCAGGGCCGACGGGAACTTCGCGAACACGACCGGCACCTCGGGGATGTCGAGCTGCGACTCCTCGGCGTGGTCGCGGTAGTTGAGCCCGATCGCGATGATCTTGCGGGGCACGACGGGGTGCAGGAGCTGCACGTCGGCGGCGGCGCAGGTGGCGCCAGCCGCGTCGCGGATCAGGGCCCAGTTCTCGGCGGTGGGCACGAAGCCCGCCTCGGGCGCGGGCCCGGCGTCGGTGATCACGTCCCCGTCGAGGCGCCCCAGCCGGGCCTCGCCCGAGCCGGTGCGATAGCGGACCGCGTTCGTCATGGTGGCTCCTCCGTCGTGCGCGTCGGGCGGGCTCGCAGCAGAGGCGGGCCGCCGGTGCGCGAACTCTGCCAGATCACCGGCGCCCGGACGTGCGGTCGCGCATTGGATCCACTTCGGGCTATGCTGGCCGCGAACGCGGGAGAGGAGCGAGGGGTGACCGTCAAGCAGCTGCAGGCCAAGGGCGTCCGGATCCTCCGGCTCGTCTACAGCGACCTCTACGGCGTCCAGCGCGGCAAGGACGTGCTCCTGACCCGCGCGGCGCACGCGATCGACCACGGCAAGCCCTTCGTGGAGGCCGTGATGACGATCGACCACGCCCACAACATCGTCTCGGGCGAGGAGGCCGGCTTCCGCGACTTCGCGGCCGTGCCGGACCTGTCGACCGCGCGCATCGACCCGCGCGACCCCGAGGTGGCCGTCGTGCTGTGCGACCTCGTGCAGGTGCCGGGCGGCGCGCCCGCGGACCTCGACCCGCGCGGCGCGCTCAAGCGCATCGTCGCGCGCCTCGAGAAGCGCGGCCTGCGGCCCGTGACCGCCCACGAGCTCGAGTTCTACCTCCTGGAGCGCAACCCGGACGGCGTCGGCGGCCTCGCGCCGCTGCCGATGCGCGACTCCAGCGTCTACACCGTCGGGCCGCTGGCCGACCCGACGGGCATCGCCCGCCGCATGTTCGACGCCTGCGAGGCGTTCGGGCTCGACCCGATCTCGATGGCGCAGGAGTACGGCCACGCGCAGCACGAGATCAACCTCACGCACGGCCCCGCCGTCGAGGCGACCGACCGCGCCTTCCTGTTCAAGTCGCTGATCAAGGAGATGGCCGCGCAGGCGGGGATCGTCGCCACCTTCATGGGCATGCCCGTCGACGCGGACGAGTCCTCGGGATTCCACCTGCACGTGTCGCTCGTCGACAAGGCGGGGAAGAACCGCCTCGACCAGCCGCGCGGCACGGCCGGCCTGTCGGACCTCGCCTACCACTTCACCGCCGGGGTGATCGCGCACGGCCGTGGCCTCAGCGGGGTCCTCAACCCGACCGTCAACGCGTACAAGCGCATCATCAACGGCGGCCTGTCGCCGAAGTTCGCCAACTGGGGCCACGACAACCGCATGGCGATGGTGCGCTTCTGCACGGAGCGCGGCCCCGCCACCCGCGTTGAGGTCCGCAACGGCGACGGCAGCGCCAACCCGTACCTCGTGACCGCGGCGGTCCTCGCCGCCGGCCTCGACGGGATCGAGCGCAAGCTCGACCCGCCGGCGCCCGTGGAGGGCAACTTCTACGAGGGCCCCGAGGAGCTGCTCGGCGAGCCGCTGCCCACGAGCCTCGGGGAGGCCCTCGACGCGTTCGAGGCCGACGCGGTCCTGACGGAGGCCCTCGGCGAGCGCCTCTGCGAGACGTACCTGCGCAACAAGCGCTACGAGCTCGACCGCTGGAACGCCCATCTCAACCGCCTGACGGCGTGGGAGATGGACGAGTACGCCGACGCGCTCTAGGGCATCGCACAGGGCCCGGCGAGGGCGGCGGCGACCTCGTCCTCCCCGAAGCCGGCCTCGACCAGGATCTCGCGGGTGTGCTCGCCGAGGAGCGGCGGGTGGCGTTCGCTGGTCATGTGCGATCCGTCGAGGTCGATCGGAGAGCGGATCGTGCGCACCTCGCCGGCGGTCGGGTGGGCGTGGGCGACGAGCGCCTGCGGGGAGTGGGCGAGGGCCTCGGGGATCGTGCGCACCGGCCCGGACGGGACGCGCGCGGTGTCGAGGGCGGCGAGGAGCTCCGCCGCCTCCCAGGTCGCCGTGGCGGCGGCGAGCAGCGGCACGAGCTCCGCGCGGTGGGCGACGCGCTCGGGGTTCGTGGCGAAGCGCGGGTCGGCGGCCGCCGCATCGAGGCCGAGCACGCCGCACAGCGCCCGGTACTGGTCGTCCGTGCCGACCGCGATCACGATGTGCGCGCCGCGCGTCGGGAACGTCTCGTAGGGCACGATCGACGGGTGCGCGTTGCCGAGCCGCTCCGGCTCGATGCCGGCGACCGACGCCTCCGTGCCGCGGTTCGCGAGCCAGGCGAGCTGCGCGTCGTAGAGCGACACGCGCACGTGCCGGCCGGGCTGCCCGCGCTCGACGTCGAGGAGCGCGGCGAGGATGCCGCTCGCCGCGAACATGCCCGACGTGATGTCGGCGATGGCCACGCCGACCTTCATCGGCGCGCCGTCCTCCGCGCCGGTGATGCTCATGATCCCGCCCTCGGCCTGGATCGCGAAGTCGAAGCCGGGCAGGGCCGCCTCGGTGCTGTCACCGGGGTAGCCGGAGATCGAGCAGTAGACGAGCCCCGGGTTGCCGGCGCGCAGCGCCTCGAAGCCGAGGCCCATGCGCTCGGCGCCGCCGGGGATGAAGTTCTCGATCACGACCTGGCAGGTGCCGGCCAGCCGCCGGGCGATTGCCAGGCCGTCGGGGTCGCGCAGGTCGATGGCGATCGAGCGCTTGCCGCGGTTCGCGGACATGTAGTACGTGGCCTCGCCGCCCGCCCAGGGCGGTCCCCAGGCGCGCGTGATGTCGCCGCCATCGGGCCGCTCGACCTTGATCACGTCGGCGCCGAGGTCCGCCAGCATCATCGCGCAGTACGGCCCGGCGAGGACGCGCGAGAGGTCGAGGACCCGGACCCCGCGCAGGGGCCCCTCGGTCGGGGGCGCGGCGGGCATCGTCAGCCGATCGCGCCGAGCAGCAGGTCGAGGTGCTCCGCCGGCTTGACCTTCGGCAGCACCGCCTCGATGCGGCCGTCGGGGCCGATCACGAACGAGGTGCGCTCGACGCCCATGTACTTCTTGCCGTACATCGACTTCTCGACCCAGACGCCGTAGGCCTCGGCCACCGCGTGGCCCTCGTCGGCGAGGAGGCCGAAGGGCAGCGAGAACTTGGCCCGGAACCGCGCATGGCTGTCCGGGGGGTCGGGCGAGATCCCGTAGACGACGCCGTCGAAGCCATCCAGCCGCTCCCAGCCGTCGCGCAGGCCGCAGGCCTGGGTCGTGCAGCCCGGCGTGTCGTCCTTGGGGTAGAAGTAGAGGACCACCCGCCGCCCGGCGAGGTCGGACAGGGCGACGCGGTTGCCCGCGTCGTCGGCCAGGTCGAACGCGGGGGCGGGATCGCCGACGGAGAGCGCCATGGCGGTAGTCTACGCCGGATCGCTCCCGTGAGCAGGCCCCGCCCATTCCGCGAAGTGCTGGCCGTCGCGCTCGTGGCCGCCGCGGTCGCCGGCTGCGCGGGCGGCGAGCCGGAGCGCGCCGGCACCCTGCGCGTGAGCGGGTCGACGACGCTCCTGCCGATGGTGTCGGCGATCGCCGGCGCCTACGCCGCGGAGAACCCGCGCGTCGACGTTGGCGTGCGGATGACCGGGACCGCCGACGGATTCGCCCTCTTCTGCGACGGGATGGTCGACGTCACCGGCGCCTCGCGGGAGATGACGGCCCGGGAGCGGGAGACCTGCATCGCGTCCGGCGTCCAGTTCCTGCGCCTGACGGTCGCCCATGACGCCGTCGTGCTG
>JBEGMS010000093.1:0-5538 GCA_041182985.1 Actinomycetota bacterium | reverse complement strand
CGCCCGGGTCGGGTCGAGGGCGCGCAGGACGGCGAGCCGGAGGGGGTCGGCGAGCTGCTCGACCGCGCCGCCGGGGGCCGCCACCTCGATCGCGGCCCAGGCGCCCCGCGGGAGGTCGGCGGCGTCCGCGACCTCGTCGACGATCGGGAGGGTTCGATCGACGCGGTTGCCGATCAGGACGCCGTCGTCGGCGGTCACCACGATCGCCGTGATGCGCCAGCCGCGCGTGCGGGCGTCGTTGAGGCGCTCGGACGCCTCGTCGAAGTCGATCGGCGGCACGATCGGGATCACGGGCTCGCCGGAGGGCGCTCCCGCCAGGTCGTCGAGGTCGACGAGTCGCCCGGCGGCGGCGCCGAGCCCGGACGGCGTTGCGCTGACCGGTCGGGCGATCGCGACACCGCCGAGGTCGCGCTCCTCGTCCGCTGCGAGCTCGCGCAGGCCCGTCTCCACGGGGTGGAGGTCGGCGAGGAGGATCCGCGTCGGGGACCCGTCGAGGCGGCGGCTGGCGCGGGCGATCAGGTCGAGCACGCCGTCGGCGGCCTCCGCCGAGCCCTTCGCGCCGGTCGTGGGGCCCCGCGTGACGCTGAGGAACTCCGGTTCCCGCCCCGGCGCGAGCCGCGCGATCGCCACCTCCGTGGTGGCGTTGCCGACGTCGACCCCCGCGACGATCACGTCAGGAGATCAGCCCGCGGCGCAGGTAGTGGGAGCGGGCCTCCCGCACGAGCGCGGCGCAGCGCTCGGCGCCGCCGCGCTCCAGCTCGTCGGCGATCTCCGCCAGCTCGGCGGCCGACGAACGCCCCGGGCGCAGGGCGTCGTAGAAGCGCAGCACGTCGTCATCCGGGAACGGCGCGAGCTCGGCTCCGCGGCGCAGGTTCTCGGCGAGCTGCGGGTTGCCGCCCGCCTCCGCGAAGTCGGCCTGGCGGCGCAGGGTCTCCGGGTCGATCGCGGCGTCCTGCGCGCCGACGCGCCCGGCACGGACCGCCTCGACCGTCAGCTCGTCGGCGGTGCGGCCGGTCTGGGCGCGCACCTCCGAGCGATGGTGCTCGCCGAGGGGGTAGCTCAGCTCGGCCACGTCACCTCCAGCGCCTGGGCGGGGCCCGGGCGCAGGGCGGCGCTCTCGCGCGTGATCAGCGCCACGACCTTGGCGTGGTAGCGGGGCCCCATCGCGGTGCTCGACTCGGGCAGGATCACCGGCGCGGGCTTGCCGCCCTTGGCGTGGCGCGCCGCGTTGCGTCCGAGCGCGCGGTAGTGCTCCGCGCCGATCAGCGGCGCGACGCTGAGCAGCTCGAGGTTGGCGAGCACGGGCAGGTCGGCGCGGTGGATCAGGGAGGTGCCCTTGCCCTGGATCCCGAGCGCGACGCCGCTGCCGGATAGGGTCGCGGCCGTCCAGCCGACCATGCCGAGGTCGAGCGAGTGCGTGACCCGGACGACGCGCGCGTGGACGCCCTCCTCCTCGATCCCGGCCAGCATCTGGCGCAGCGCCTCCGCCACCGTGATCCCCGAGAGCGTCAGCCAGACGTCCCTGGCGAAGGCGGGGGAGACGCCGATCACCACCTCGTCGGGCCGCTCCTTCGCGGACGCGGGGCCCGTCTCCCCGAGCAGGACGCAGCCGGCGTGCGGCGCCTGCTCGGCGAGCAGCTCGGCGTGCGTGCGCTCCTGGCGCACGCGGGCGATCTCCGCCTGCCGCTCCGCCGAGACGCGGTAGCCCGTGCCGGGGCCGGCGTAGTCGTTCGGGTCGGTCAGGGCGCTGAGGACGCGCATGTCCTCGTCGAAGATGGCCGAGGTCTGCAGGTGGTCGCCGAACAGGCGCTGGCGGGTCATCTCGAGCACGCGCTCGGCCTCGACGTCGTAGCCGCGGGCCGCCAGCGCCCGCACGACGTCGATCGCGGTGATGCCGCGCTCGATGATCGCGTCACCGGCCGTGGCGGTGTCGTCGGTCTGCTCCTGGGCGACGTCGAGGCTGCCGTGCGCGTGCACGACGCGCTCCACCTCGGCGTCGTCGAACTCGAGCAGCTCGAGCTCCTCGAGTACGGCGCGGCAGGCCTCCGCGGCGCGGCGGCGCAGCGGCAGGAGCGTCGCGTCGTCCTTGGAGCGCAGCGCGCCCTCGAACCCCCAGTCGCGCTGGATCATCAGGTAGTCGTCGATGTCCTCCGCGTTGAAGTTCGACGGGCCGAAGGCGTTGTCGTAGGTCGGGATCGACCCGAACCCCGAGAACAGGAAGTCGGAGCCGGCCAGGAGCAGCGGCAGGGTGTGCGCCGTCCGGCGGATGTCGGAGGCGCTCATCTGGGTGTCGTTGCCGGTGCAGGTCTCGAGGCCGTAGAGGGCGGCGAGGACGTTCTCGGCGAGGATCTCGCGCATCCCGTTCGGGACGGAGCCGGTCACGTTGATGCCGTCGATGCCGCCGTTCTGGGTGCCCTGCGAGCCGGCGGCCCGCGTCACGGCGAGGCAGCGCGCCTCGAGGTAGAGCAGCGACTTGCCCTCGGCCGCGCCCATCAGGACCTCGGACCCCGAGCCCGACGTGAAGCGCATCTTGAGGCCGCGCGAGGCGTAGGAGGCGGCGAGGAGGGCCTTCGACCACGGCGTGTCGTCGCCGTCGAGGAAGACGCGCTCGGTGCCGTAGACGGACACCGTCTCCGCGTACGTGGTCAGGCCGCGCATGCCGAGCTCGAGCTCGGTCCGCTCCTCGATCGCGCACTGCGTGAGCGCGCCGGGGGCGGGCACCTGGCTGCCGATCAGGAGCGCCAGCGCGACGAGCGGCGCGTCGCGCAGGACGGGCACCGTCGTCTCGAGCTCCCGGAAGCCGATCGCCACGGCGCTCGCCGCGTCCGCGGCGATCAGGAGCGGGTGGTCGATCCGGTTGGTGACGTGGCCCTGGATCGACGGCGTGCGCCGCGCGCGCATCTTCGCCATCGCCTGCATCAGCTCGAGCGGGCTGAGCAGGCTCAGGACGCGGGCCAGCTTGCCCGGCGTGGCGCCCTCGACGAGGCGCAGGACGTCACGGCGCGGCACGTCCGGCGAGACGACCATGCGCGCCCAGGTGAGATCGTCGATCCCCATCGCCTCCTCGGCCACCGCGGGGTCGATCGCGTGGGCGGCGAGGAAGGCGTCGATCAGGTCGAACTCGGCCTCCGGGGTGCCGTCGATCTCGACGATCCGGCCGTCCTCGACGCGAATCGAGGGCTCCGGGTCGTTCGGGCTCGCGAAGGCGATCAGCCCGAGCTCGGGGTACTCGGGGACGACCACGTCGCGGCTGATCGCCCCGTCCTCGAGGAACGCGCTGCGCAAGGACCGTCCGGGTGCCCCCTCCATGCACGCGATCGTACCGCGTCCCCGGATCTGCCACCATTGCGCGCCATGGCCGCCATGCGCACGTCAGCCCGCTCGACGCTGCTCGCCGTCGTCGGCGACTCGGCCAGCGGCAAGACGACGCTCACGCGCGGCCTCGCCCGGGTGCTCGGCGAGGAGCAGGTCGCGCATCTGCCGACGGACGACTACCACCGCTACGACCGCGCCCAGCGCAAGGCGATGGCGATCACGCCGCTCGACCCGGAGGCCAACTACCTCGACATCCTCGAGCGCGACCTGGAGACGCTCGGTGACCTGCGGCCCGTGCTCAAGCCGACCTACCGCCACGCCGACGGCACGCTCGGCCCGCCGGAGTACCTCGTGCCCGGCCCCTACACGGTCGTCGACGGCCTGCTCTGCCTGTCGACGGATGGGCTGCGCCGCCGGTTCGACTGCGCGGTCTACATGGATCCGCCCGAGGAACTGCGCCGTCAGTGGAAGCTGATCCGCGACACCACGCGCCGCGGGTACACGACGGACGAGGTCCTGGACGAGATGGACCGCCGCGAGCGCGATTCGGTCAAGTGGGTCCGCCCGCAGCGCGCCTACGCCGATCTCGTGATCACCTTCCGGCGTGGCGCGGACCCCGAGGAGAAGAACCTCGATGCCGAGATCCTGCTGCGCCCGACCGTGCCGCATCCCGACCTCTCGGGCCTGGCGGGCTCGGAGCCGGGCGACTTCACGATCGCCGAGCTGTCGCACGGCGAGCAGCTGCTGACCGTGCCGGGGATGCTGCCCCGGGGGCGCGCCCAGGAGATCGAGGAGGCGATCTGGGAGCGCCTCCACTTCGCCCGCCACCTCCAGCTCGACCGGCTCGGCCAGTTCACGCGCGGCATGGACCTGTTCCGTTCGGACGCCCTGGCGATCACGCAGCTGCTCGTGCTCTACCAGCTCGTGACGGCGCGGGCGACGCGGGCGCTCGATGTCGCCGGTGCGCCGGTGCGCGGCGGCGAGCCGTCGTAGCGGTGGGGCGGCCGGGCGGACCGCGCCGCCTATTCTGTGGCGCGCAGGGGCGTAGCTCAGCGGTAGAGCAGCCGGCTCATAACCGGTAAGGCCCTGGTTCGAATCCAGGCGCCCCTACTGCCGCCTCCGGCACAGGCATCCTTGGCACGTGGATCCGTGCATCAGCCGACGGGGATTCCTGGGTGCGGCGGTCGCGGTGGCCGCGCTCGGGCCGGGTGCGCTGACCGCCCGCGGCGGTCGGCGGCGCGCGATCGCCCCGGCGCGCGCCATCGTCACGCGCTGGGACACCGACCCCTGGTCGCTGGGCTCCTACTCCGCGCTGCCGGTGGGCACGGCCCCAACCGTGCGCGCGACGATCGCGGATGCCGTCATCGGCGGCGGGCTCGTGTTCGCCGGCGAGCACGCGAGCACGGCGCATCCGGCCACGGTGCAGGGCGCGTACCTGTCCGGACGCCATGCGGCGGCGATGCTCCTGGATGACCGCGGCGGCGTCGAGGGCGACACCGTCGCCGTGATCGGCGCGGGGGTCGCGGGCCTGGCTGCCGCCGGCGCGCTGCGTGAGGCCGGCGCGAGGGTCGCCGTCCTCGAGGCGCGGGACCGCATCGGCGGGCGCGTCTGCACCGACGCCTCCTGGGGCGTGCCGGTCGAGCTCGGCGCGGCCTGGGTGCACGGCGTGCGCGGCAATCCGATCACCCCGCTCGTGCGCAGCGGCGGCTCGGCGCTCGTGCCGACGGACTACGACGACGAGACGGTGCGCAACCTCGCCGGTGACGAGCCGGCCGGCCTCGATGCCGCCCAGGCGCGCGTCGATCGCGCGGTGGCGCGCATGGAGAGCCGCGCCCACCCGATCGACGTCTCGGCGCGGGATGTGCTGCTGGACGCCGGCTGGCGACCCACGCCCGTCGGCCGCTGGGCGGCCGAGACCGGGCTGACGCAGGAGTACGGCATCGGCCCGGCCGAGCTCGGCGCGGCGGCGCTCCACGAGGGCCGCGAGCAGCGCGGCGGCGATGCGCTCGTGAAGGGCGGGTACGGCGTCGTCCCGGCGCAGCTCGCGGAGGGGCTCGACGTGCGTCTGCGCACGCCCGTCCGCGCCGTCCGGAGCGGTCGGCGAGGGCGCTTCACGGTCGCGCTCCGCTCCGGCGGCGCCCTGGAGTCCGACGCGGTGGTGGTCGCCGTGCCGCTCGGCATCCTCCAGCGCGGGGCGATCGCCATGCCCCCGCTGCCCGGGGC
>JBEGMS010000092.1:0-7707 GCA_041182985.1 Actinomycetota bacterium | reverse complement strand
GCCCGCGCCTTCGGGGTGCGCTCGGCCATGAGCGCCGCCGAGGCGCTGCGCCGCTGCCCCGACGCCGTCTTCGTGCGCCCCGACCACGCCCGCTACCGGCGCCACTCCGACGGGGTCTGGGCGCTGGTGCGCGACGTCGTCGAGGTGGTCGAGCAGGTGGGGATCGACGAGGGCTACCTCGAACTCACGGGCGCGGCCGCCACCGCCGGAGACGCGCGCCGCCTGCTCGCCGCGCTGCAGCGGCGGATCCTCACCGAGACCGGGCTCGGCGCCTCCTTCGGCTGCGCGACCGGCAAGACGGTGGCCAAGGTGGCCTCCGACCGCGACAAGCCGCGCGGGCTCGTCGTCGTGCCCGCCGGGAGGGAGGAGGAGTTCCTCGCTCCGCTGCCCCTGCGCGCCCTGCCGGGGATCGGCCCGAAGGCCGAGCAGCGCCTCGCCCTGGCCGGCCTCGAGCGGGTCGGCCAGCTCGCCGACCTCGGCGACGACGCGCTGCGCCTCGTCCTGCCGGGCCACGTCGGACGCGAGCTGCGCGAGCGCGCCCGCGGCATCGACCCGCGGCCGGTCCTCGCCGAGGCCGGGCCGTCGGTCTCGATCGGCTCGGAGGAGACCTTCGACCACGACATCGCCGATCCGGCGATCCTCTCCGAGCACGCCGCCCGCTTCGCCGCCGAGGTCGCCGAGCGGCTGCGCGCCGAGGGGCGGGTGGCCCGCACGGTGACGGTCAAGCTGCGCTACCCCGACTTCCGGATCCTGTCCCGGGCGCGCTCCGCCGCCCAGCCGACGGCCGACCCCGCCGAGATCGCGCGGCTGGCCGAGGTCGCGCTGGCGCGCGCCCTGCGCGACCGCCCGCCACCCGTGCGGCTCCTCGGCGTCGCCGTCTCCCGCCTCGTCGAGGGCGAGCAGCTGCGGCTCGGGCTCGACGTCGAGGGCTGAGCCGGTCCCGGGAAACGCGAGGGGCCCGGGCGGATGCCCGGGCCCCTCGGCGTGCGTTCGCGGGTGCCGTGCGCTACGAGCTGAGCGCGTGCTCCTCGAGGTGCGAGTGCGACGGGCAGTACTCGCGGCCCGGCAGCGGCGTGCGCTGGCAGGGCTTGCCCTTGCGCGTGGTGGCGCGGCAGGGGGCGACGACGCCCTCGCCCTGGCGCTCGAGCTCCTCGCGGATGAACTCCTGGGCGAGCCCGATGTAGCGCTCGCAGGTGTAGTACACGCGGGCCTGCTCGGTGATCGGGAAGTAGTACCGGATCTCCTGGAACAGGCTGCGCGCCGGCTTCGGGAAGTAGCGGGAGTCGCGGGCGAGGCGCTCGATGGTGCTCTCGCAGGCGGTGAGGATGCGGCGGCGGGCCTCGGCGACCGAGATCGTGTCGGGCGCGGGATCGACCGCGTCCTTGACCTCGATGTAGATCTGGCGGCTGAATCGGAACATGGCGGTGGTGGTCTCCGGACGTGCGTGAAGCGGTTGGGGGCGCGTCACGACGCGCCGGGTGGGGGTAAGCGGCGCACTCCGCAGGGCAGGCCTGCTAAGCGCACGAGACGCAGTGTAGCCGTGCGACATGCTCCGCACAAGCCTTTGTGCGGATTCGCACGGAACCCCCGTTGCGGCTAGGGCGTGACCTCGCGCGCGTAGGCCTCGGGGTAGCCCTGCGTGCGGATGTCGGCGGCGGCCTGCTCGGCCTCGGCCTTCGTCTCGTACGGGCCCGAGTAGACGGCCCAGTAGCCCGGGTTCAGCGAGGGGTAGGCGGACGAGTCGAGGACGCCGGTCTGCGGCACGCCGGCCGCGGCGGCCTCGTCGGCGATCGCACGCGCGTCCGACTCCGCGAACTGCGCCTGGTCCTTCGAGGCGATGATGACCGCCCACGCGCTGAGCCCGGCGGGCCAGTCGCCGGTCGCGGAGCCGGTATCGGTCGGCATCGTGTCCGTCGCGACGGTGTCGGTCGGCACGGTGTCCGTCGGGATCGTGTCGGTCGGGACCGTGTCCGTCGGCTGCGTCTGGGTCGGCACGGTGTCCGTGGCGGTCGTCTGCGCCCCGTCGTCGGCGGGCTCCCGCAGGGCGACCCAGGACAGGCCGACGCCGACGACGACGAGGACGATCGCGGCGATCACGAGCGCGGCCGAGCCGCGCTCCGCCAGCGCCGAGCCGCCCCCGGGCGGCGGCGGGATCTCGTCGAGCCCGAGGCGCTCGCCGCACTCCAGGCAGTAGCGCTGGTCGGCGCGCACCGGCGACAGGCAGGCCGGGCAGCGGCGCACGTCGGCGGCGGGGAGGGGCGGCTCGAAGGCCGGGCCCGGGATGGCCGCCCCGTCGAGCGTCGGCTGGTCGTCGTCCGTCATCGGGTGGGGGTCCCGCAGTAGGCGCAGAAGTTCGCGTCGGCGGGGATCTGCCCCGTGCAGGTCGCGCAGCGCGAGGCCGTCATCGCCACCGATCCCGGCGGGAGGCTCTGGCGGGCGCCCGCCGCCTGCACCGCGAGCACGCCGTCGATCTCCTGCGCGCGCCGCTCGACCCGGACCGCCTCGGCGGCCTTCAGGCGCAGCAGGTTGAGGTTGAAGTGGTCGCGGCGCGCCATCTCGATCAGGAGGCCCCCGAGGTCGCCCCGCAGCTCCAGGTAGCGGCGGGCGAGGCCCGCACGCTCCGTGCGCAGCTCGCCGACCAGCTGGCGCGACGCTCCGGGGTCGCCGGCCGCCGCGGCGACGGGCCGGCCCTCGGCGTCGCGCACGCCGCTCGCGGCGACGGTGACGACGACATCGCCCGGGGGCGCATCGGGGCCGCCCGGGGATAGGCGGGCGCGATCGCGGAAGGCACCCATCGCGGCTGAGTATACGGGGGCGGACGGGGCGATCCTGTCGCGGGGCGGTGAAGGTCACGCGACCTGCCGATGGCGCGCGGGCCCGGTCTGCGGCACCATTGCGGTGCAGTCGAGCGGGAGGCGCAGCACGTGGGCATCACGGTCGGGGTGGTCGGGCTGGGCACGATGGGCGCGGGGATCGTCCAGGTCTGCCTCGAGGCGGGCCACGCGGTGGTCGGGATGGACGGCGCCGCGGAGGCGCGCGAGCGCGGCCTCGAGACCGTGCGGCGCGGGCTCGAGCGGCGCGTCGAGAAGGGCCAGCTCGACGTCGCCGCGCGCGACGCGGCGCTCGACCGGCTGGCCACGGCCGAGGACGTGGGTGGCCTCGCCGTCTGCGATCTCGTGATCGAGGCGATCGCCGAGATCCCCGCGGCCAAGCACGCGCTGTTCGCCGAGCTCGCCCGGGTGACCGCGCCCGAGGCGATCCTCGCCACCAACACGTCGGCGATCGCGGTGACGGGCATCGCCGAGGCGAGCGGACGGCCCGGGCGCGTCGTCGGCCTGCACTTCTTCAACCCGGCCCCCGTGATGCCCCTCGTCGAGGTCGTGCGCACCGCGCACGTCGAGGAGGAGGCCTACGCGTTCGCCGTGTCCTTCGCCGAGGGCCTCGGCAAGGAGGCCGTGCCCTGCCCGGACACGCCAGGGTTCATCGTCAACCGGATCCTCGTGCCGATGCTCAACGACGCCGTGCGCGCGCTCGCCGAGACCGGTGTGGAGCCCGCCGACATGGACCGGGCGATGAAGGCGGGCGCTGGCTGGCCGATGGGGCCGCTGGCCCTGATCGACCTGATCGGCGTCGACGTGCAGGTGCACGCCTCCGAGGCGATCGCGGCCGGACTCGGCGACGAGCGCTACGCGCCGCATCCGCTCCTGCTCGAGCTGATGGCCGAGGGGCGCCTGGGCCGCAAGACGGGCCGCGGCTTCCACGACTACGCACGGCCCTAGTCCCTTACGGATCCCTCACACCCGGACCGCGGAGGGCGCGCATAATGCGTCGCGTGCGCGGGATCCTCGTCGCCCTCGGCCTGCTGCTCGTGCTCGCGCCCGCCGCGGCCGCCTCGCACTCCTTCGAGGTGCGGGAGGCGAAGGGAGACGTGATCGTGCGGTCCGATCCCGCGGGCACGGGCGTCCTCATGGTCGGACACATCGGCAAGGGCGCGCGCATCCTCCTGCCGTCGGCGGCCCGCGGCATCACCTGCGTCGACGGCCGGCCGCTGCAGCGCTGCGTGCGCATGAAGCGCGGTCCGCGCGGCAACGAGTGGCGCGTGATCCGGCCCGTGAAGCTCTGGCACGAGCAGCCCGGCGCCTTCGCCGTCGCGATCCTCGGCGCCCCGGAGCTGCGCGAGGTCGTCTACCTGGGCGCCGGCATCGTGCAGGTGCGCGGCACGGGGGCCTACAGCAAGGACGGGGCCGAGCCGGTCTCGTATGCTGAAGCGGACCGCACGGTCACCGTCACCCTCCGGCCCTAAGGGGCGCCGCCGTGCCCGAGCGCATTCTCATCGTCGAGGACGAGGTCAACATCGCCACGCCGGTGCGCACGTACCTCGAGCGCGCCGGCTTCGAGGCGGAGCACGTGACCCACGGCGAGGAGGCGCTGCGCCGGATGGAGGAGGCGCCCCCGAGCCTCGTCGTCCTCGACCTCAACCTCCCCGACGTGGACGGGCTCGAGGTGTGCCGGCGGATCCGCGCCGTCTCGCAGGTGCCGATCATCATGGTCACGGCCCGCGATGACGACGTCGACAAGATCGTCGGGCTCGAGGTCGGCGCCGACGACTACCTCACGAAGCCGTTCAACGTGCGCGAGCTCGTCGCCCGCGTGAAGGCGATCCTGCGCCGGGCGCCCGCGCAGCCCGAGCCCGTCGGCGGCGTCCTCGTCCACGGGCGTGTCACGATCGACCGCGGCCGTCACGAGGTCACGGTCGGCGACGAGGCGGTGCAGCTCGCGCCGAAGGAGTTCGACCTCCTGTGGGCGCTGCTCGAGGAGCGCGGCCACGTCCTCACCCGCGACCAGCTGCTCGAGCGGGTCTGGGGCTACACGTTCGCGGGAGACACCCGCACCGTCGACGTGCACGTGCGCCAGCTGCGCCGCAAGCTCGGAGACGACTGCCCGATCGTCACGGTCTGGGGCGTGGGCTACAAGGTCGGGGACGATGCTGGCGCTGCGTAGCCTGCGCGCGCGCCTCCTGATCATCGGCATCGTCCCGGTGGTCGTGGCGCTCGCCGTCACGGCCGTCCTGACCGTGCGCTCGGTCGACCGCTTCGCCGACCAGCAGCGCGAGGTCAAGCGCGCCGAGCAGGTGCGCGACCTGCGCCAGGCCGCGACCGCGCTCTCGAAGCTGTACGGCGACCGCCTGCCCGAGGCGTTCCTGACCAGCTCGGTCGAGGGCCTCAACCGCGACTACCTCGAGGAGGCCTACGGCGGCGATCTCTACTACGTCGAGGTGATCGAATCCGACAACGTCGACGCGGAGTCATTCGGCCTGCAGCCGCTCGAGATCGGGGCGCTGCCCGAGGGCGTCGTCCGTCGCCTGCTCGCGGGCCGCGTCGCCGAGCTGCCCGCTGCGACCCTGCCGCCGAAACTGCGCGGCGATGTGGTGGTCGCGCGCGGCGTCTTCCCGACGGGGCAGGAGCGCCCCTTCGGCCTGCTTGTGGTCGTGCAGCCCGCGATCGAGGTCACGTCGCCCGCGGGCACCCTGCGTCGCGCGCTGGTCCCCGCCTTCGCGATCGGCACCGGTGTCGCGATCCTGCTCGCGCTGCTCCTCGGCCTGCGCCTCGTGCGGCCCCTGCGGCGGCTCGCGGCCGCGGCCCGGGCCGTCGCCCGCGGTGACGAGGAGGTCGAGCTCGACATCCAGCGTGCCGACGAGATCGGGATGGTCAACCGCGCCTTCGACGATATGACGCACCGGCTCGCGGAGGCGCGCGATACGGAGCGGCTGTTCTTGATGCGCGTCTCGCACGAGCTGCGCACGCCGCTGACCGCGATCCGCAGCCAGGTCGACGCCCTCGCCGACGGCGTCTTCGACGACGCCGAGTCGCAGGCCGCCGCGTACGCCGCGATCACGGCCGAGTCTGCTCGGCTCTCGCGCCTCGTCGGCGACCTGCTCGACCTCGCGCGGCTGCAGGCGCGGCGCTTCGGGCTGGAGGCCGACGAGGTGGACCTCAACGTGCTGCTCGACCAGGTCGTGACGGGCCAGGGCGGCGAGGCGCGGGAGCGCGGCATCGAGATGGGCCTCCAGGCGGGCCAGCTGCCCGTGGTGATCGGCGACGGGGACCGGATCCTGCAGATCGTGTCCAACCTCGTGCGCAACGCCGTCCGCTGGACGCCGGACGACGGGCGCATCACGGTGTCCGCGCTGGCCGAGGCGGGGCGGGTCTGGATCACGGTCGACGACTCGGGCCCCGGCATCCCGCCGGAGAAGCGCGCCGCGATCTTCCAGGCCTTCTACTCGGAGGATGGGACCGGGACGGGACTCGGGCTCGCGATCGCCCGTGAGCTGGCGCTCGCGATGGGCGGCAGCGTCGTGGTCGGGGAGTCGCCGCACGGCGGAGCGCGGTTCGTGGTCGAGCTGCCCTGCGTGCCGGTGTCGAGCGGTACGGCGACGGCCGTGTCGAGCTAGGCGCTGCGCTGCGTGCCGACGGCGCTGTCGTCGGACAGGGGGACGATCGCGTACTCGATGCGGTGTCCCACGGCCAACGCGAATCGCGCGACTGTCGACATGCGCGGGTCCGACTCGCCACGTTCGAGCTTGGCGACGGCGGACTGGCTCGTGCCCATGGTCGCGGCGACCTGCGTCTGGGTGAGCCCACGGGCGCGCCGGATCTCGCCGAGGTCGATCAGGAGTTGCCGACGAGCACTCTCCGCAAGAAATCCATTCATGTAGTCGGGCCACCGTACGGCGGCGCGAGCGATGATCTCGTCGAGGGCGTCAGGGGGATCTAGAGGTGCGTATTCAGTCACGGCAGAGCCTTTTGGTAGTCAGAATGATATCGCATCAACAAGATCAGATTAAAGATATTTCACGCTGCTTCTTCGGCGCCAGTCGAAGAGGCGTTGCTCCGCGAGTCGCAGGTGCTGCTGCGGTGTCTTCTGGGAGCGTTTGGCGAAGGCGTGGAGTGCAAGCAGGATCTGGCTGTGATGACCCTCGACCGCGAAGAGGACGCGGTACGGTCTCGCCCCGGTCACACGGACCTCATGGAGATCACCGCGCAAGTGTCGGGCCACGTGGAGACCATTGTCGGAGACCATGCGCATCGCGTTAACCACCCTCTCGTGGTCTTGCCGCGGCAGAGCATCGAGGAACACGAGAGTCGGCTGGCGGCCGCTCGGCGTTGTGTAGTGGCGCCAGCGCCTGCGGACGTTGCGTGCGGAGTGATCCATGCCGACACCGTGGTCGGGTCCGCTGCACAAGGTTCAGACGCTTCGGCACCGGTGTCTGCCACTGGAAACGCTCCGCTAGCGGCTGTCACCAGCAAGGCAACGCCTTTACCGACTGTGGTCGGGGGTCGTATCGAATTGCGCGGTGATGGTGATCGAGATGAATTGGGCCGCGGGGCGTGGGCGTCGGCGTGCGCTCGGTACCTGCCGAGCGAGGTCCGTGCGAACTCGGCAGAGACCGATGTCGAAGCGGGCATGCTCCGGTTGCGCCGTTACGGGATCGTTGATCGAGCGCGGCATGGTGCCGCGCTCGCACCTGGAGGTCAACTGGATGCCCATTACCACCCCCGCCACCCGCCGGCGGGCTTTCGGTGACCGCCGCGCTCAGGGGACGGTCGAGTACCTCGGCCTCGTCCTCGCCGTCGGCGCATTGCTCCTCGCCGTCTCCGTCCACGTCAAGGGCGGCGGCGACGGCATCGGCGGCCAGATCTCCAAGTC
>JBEGMS010000091.1:0-6583 GCA_041182985.1 Actinomycetota bacterium | reverse complement strand
GCTGCGGACCATCTCCCAGTCTGTGACGGCGGCCTCGAAGGCGGCGACCTCGTGGCGGCCGCTGGTCACGTAGTGGTCGACGACGCGGTCGCCGAACGCGGCCCGCGCGAGCGCTGAGCCGTCCAGCAGGTCGACGGCCTCGCGCAGCGTGGTGGGCAGGCGCGGCCCCTCGGCGTCGTAGGCGCTGCCCGTCAGCGGCGCGGGCGGCACGAGGCCGCGGTCGACGCCGTCGAGCCCCGCCGCGATGACCGCGGCGAAGGCGAGGTACGGGTTGGCATCGCCGCCCGCGATCCGGGTCTCGAGGCGAAGCGACGGGCCGTGCCCGACCGACCGGAACCCGCAGGTGCGGTTGTCGACGCCCCACAGCAGCGTCGTCGGCGCGAACGAGCCGTGCGCGTAGCGCTTGTACGAGTTGACGTTGGGGGCGTACAGGTACGAGAGCTCCCGGGTGCGCTCGAGCTGGCCCGCGATCCACTGGTCGTAGAGCGGCGCGTGCCCGTGCGGCCCGTCGCCCGGGAAGAGCGGCCGGTCGCCCTCCCAGATCGAGCAGTGGATGTGGCAGGAGTTGCCCTCGCGCTCGTTGATCTTGGCCATGAAGCTGAGCGCCGCGCCGCGCTGGTGGGCGATCTCCTTGGCGGCGAGCTTGTAGACCTGGTGCTCGTCGGCCATCCGCAGCGCGTCCTGGTAGCGGAAGTTGATCTCGTGCTGGCCGAGGTTGCACTCGCCCTTCGAATCCTCGACGGTCAGCCCCGCCGCCTTCATGGCCAGGCGGATCGGGCGGATCACGTCCTCGACCATCGTCGTGCCGAGGATCGAGTAGTCGACGTTGTAGGCGTTGGCGGGGACGAGATCGCGGTAGCCCTTGTCGCGCGCCGAGGCGTAGGTCTCGCGGTAGAGCACGAACTCGAGCTCGGAGCCGACCATGGCCTGCCAGCCGCGCTCGGCGAGGCGGGCCAGCTGGGCGCGCAGGATCTGCCGCGGCGACTCGACCACCGGCGAGCCGTCGTGGTGCTCGACGTCGGCGAGGCAGATCGCGGTGCCCTCGAGCCACGTCGCGCGCCGCAGGGTGGCGAGGTCGGGACGCAGGACGAAGTCGCCGTAGCCGGACTCCCAGCTCGTCAGGGCGAAGCCGGGCAGCGTGTTCATCTCCATGTCGACCGCGAGCAGGTAGTTGCAGGCCTCGGCCCCGTGCGCGGCGATCTCGTCCACGAACGCCTCCGCGTCGAATCGCTTGCCCTGCAGCCGCCCCTGCATGTCGGTCATCGCCAGGATGACCGTGTCGACCTCGCCGACGGCGACGAGCCCGCTGAGCTCCTCGAGATCCACGTCTCCTCCTCCGACTCGCTGCGCGGGGAACCCTACACCGCGGCGGCGGCCCGGATCACCCGTTGGGGTTGAAGAAGCCCTGGTCGACGAGGCGCTGGCGGTCCTCCGCCGACACCTCGACGTTGGCCGGCGTCAGCAGGAAGACCTTCTCGGCGATCCGCTGGATCGCGCCGTCGAGGGCGTACGTCATGCCCGACGCGAAGTCGATCAGGCGCTTCGAGAGGTCCGGCTCCGTCGTCTGCAGGTTCATGATCACCGGCACGCCGTTCTTGAAGCGGTCCGCGATCTGCTGGGCGTCGTTGTACGAGCGCGGCGCGATCACGTGCACACGCACGCCGCTCGCGGTCGTGCCGCCCCCGGCGGAGCGCAGCACGCCGATCTCGCCCGCGCCGCCCGCGGCCGCGGGGCGCCGGCGACGGCCCGGCGACGTCTCCTCCTCGGAGAAGAGGTCGTCGGCCTCATCCAGCGTGGCCGTGGACGAGCCGCGACGGCGGTCGAGCCGGCGCACGCTCGAGCCGCGCGACTGCTTGGGAGCGGGCTCCTCGTAGCCGCCCGTCATGTCGTCGTACATGGTGTCGTCCTCGGCGAGGCCGAAGTAGACGAGCGTGCGGTGCCAGATGCTGCCGTTGGACATGCGCGGAGTGTAACGAGTGACGACCCCGTAGCGCGCGCTAGGGCTCGAGCAGCACGGATCCCACCCGCACGAGGGTCGCGCCCTCCTCGACGGCGACCTCGAAATCCTGGCTGGTCCCCATCGAGAGGTGCTCGAAGGCGTGCGTCCCGGCCCAGCGCGCCGCGGCCGCCGCGGCGAGCGCGCGCAGCTCCGCGAACGCGCCGCGCGACGCCTCGGGGTCGGTCGCGAAGGCCGGCATCGTCATCAGCCCCCGCACGCGCACGCCGCCCATCGCCGCGAGCAGCTCGAGGAAGGCGTCCAGGCCCTCCGGGGCGATGCCCTCCTTGTCGGGGTCGCGCGCCGTGTTGACCTCGACGAGGACGTCCTGCGGGGCGGGCGAGCGGCTGTCGATCTGCGCCGCCGTGGACTCCGTGGAGAGCGAGTGGATCAGGTCGACCCGCCCGGCGATCTCCTTGACCTTGCGGCTCTGCAGGTGCCCGATGAACTCCCAGGTGAAGAGGTCGCCGTGCGCGGCCTGCTTGGCCAGCAGCTGGTCGGTGCGGTTCTCGCCGACGCGGCGCACCCCCGCCGCATGGAGGAGCGGCAGGTCCTCGACCGCGAGGTACTTGACGGCCGCCACGATCTCGACCGAGGCGGGGTCGCGGCCCGCGCGGGCGCACGCCTCGTCGATCCGCCGGCGGGTCGCCGCGACGCCCGCCCTGACTGCCTCCGGATCCCTGGTCATCCTGCCTCCGCACGGTACGCGATCACGCCCTGGCGGCCCGTGACCCCCCGGTCGCGGCGGTGCGAGAAGAAGCCCTCGGCGTCGGTGATCGTGCAGATCCCCGCGATGTCGATCGCGTCCGGGGCGAGCCCGGCGGCCATCAGCGCGCGCCCCGCGCAGTGCGGCAGGTCCGCCGTGCCGCCGCGGGCGGCGTCGTCGCCGAAGCGCTCGCGCAGGGGCCCGGCGACGTCGTCGCCGACCGCGTACGCGAGCGGGCCCGCGCAGGGGCCGACGGCGGCCGCGCAGGGCCCGTCGATGGCGGCCACAGCGGCCTCCACCACGCCCGCCACGAGCCCGCGCCAGCCGGCGTGCACGACCGCCACGGCCGAGCCGTCGAGCGCCGCGATCACGATCGGCACGCAGTCGGCGGCCAGCGCCACGAGCGCGAGCTCCGGCTCGCGCGTGACCAGCGCGTCGGCCTGCGGCAGCTCGCCCTGCGGATCGAGGAAGCCGCCGTGGAGCGGCGCGGCCTCCCGCACCACGGCGCCGTGGACCTGGTGGTTCTGGGCGGTGCGGGCCGGGTCGGCGCCGACGGCGGCGCACAGCCGGCGGCGGTTCTCGCGCACCGCGGCGCGGTCGTCGTCGGTCAGGAGGCCGAGGTTGAGCGAGGCGTACGGCCCCTCCGACACGCCGCCGCGGCGGCCGCTGAAGGCGGCGACGACCCCCTCCGGGCCCTGCCAGCGCAGGAGCGGGAAGGCGTCCCAGGCGTCCCATTGCAGCGGCATGCCCGGAGGGTAGCCCCCGGGGCGGTACGCTGCCCGTGGTGTTCGGGAACTTCGAATCGGCCTTCAGCGGGGAGAAGCTCGAGCAGCTCCTGCTGCTCCTGCCGGTCCTGATCATCTCGATGACCCTGCACGAGATGGCCCACGGCTACGTGGCCAACCGCCTCGGGGACCCGACCGCGCGCATGCTGGGCCGGCTCTCCCCCAACCCGATCCGCCACATCGACCCGATGGGATCGGCGATGTTCGGGCTCTCGTGGCTCGCCTCCGGCGGCACCTTCCTGTTCGGCTGGGCCAAGCCGATCCCCGTGCAGCCGCGCTTCTTCAACCACCCCCAGCGCGACTTCGCGATCGTGGCCATCGCCGGCCCCCTGACGAACATCCTGATCGCGTTCCTGCTCGCGCTGCCGCTCGCGCACGTGCCGCTCGGCGACGGGATCTGGGCGGACGCGCTCGTGCTCGCCTTCTTCATGAACATCTGGCTGGCGGTCTTCAACATGCTGCCGATCCCGCCGCTCGACGGCAGCCGCGTGCTCGCCGCGTTCATGCCGCGCGCGATGGCGGAGTCCTGGTCGCGCCTCGACCAGTACGGCTTCATCATCCTGATGGGCGCGATCCTGTTCTTCCGGCCGCTGTTCGAGATCATCGGCGCGATCGCCGACCCGATCGCGCGGTTCCTGTACACGATCGCCGGGGGCTAGCCGTGCGCGACCGCTCCCTCCTCTGGGCCGGCGTCGCGATGACCCTGATCGCGATCGCCTTCGTCGCCTTCGGGCTCGTGGCCGGCGACGGCCGCTAGCCCGCGCGGGCGGCGAGCCAGGCCAGCTGGGCGTCGCGGTCGGCGGCGACCGCGCCCTCGATCACGGCGGCGCGGAGCTCCGCGAGCGCGCGGCCCACCGCCGGCCCCTCGAGACCCGAGGCCACGACGTCGTCGCCGTCGACGGCGAGCGCGACGTGGCGCAGCCGCCCCAGGTAGGCGGCCGCCTCCGGGCCGCCGGCCGCCACCACGGCCTCGAGCGGCTGGGGCGCGCAGGCCGCATCGACCGCCGCGTCGGCGGCCCCCGTGATCGCGGCGCGCAGCTCGTCGGCCCGGGCGGCGGCGAGCGCGGCGCGCGTCGTCCGGCGGTCGCGCCCCGCGGCCTCGAGCCACGTCCCGCGCCGCTCCGCCGGCACGCCGGCGAGGAGCAGCCCGAGCCCGAGCGCGACCCGGTCGGCGTCGCGGGCCCCGTCCTCGACCAGCGCCCAGGCGGCGCGCACCACGGCCGGATCGGCGCCGAGCCCCGGCTCGATCGCGTCCAGGCAGCCCCAGCCGGCGAGCCGCTCGAGCACGGCCGCCGGGTCGCGCTCCGTGAGGGCCAGCGCGAGGGCGTCGGCCATCCGCGCCGTGCCGGTGAGGGCGACGAAGCCACCGTGGGCGGCGGCGCGGGCGGCGTGGTCGAGCGTGGCGTCGGGGTCCAGCCCCAGGCGCACCGCGTAGCGGGCGGCGCGCACGATCCGCGTCGCGTCCTCCTCGAAGGCGTCGGGGCGCAGCAGCCGCAGGATCCCCGCGGCGAGGTCGGCGAGCCCGCCGAACGGGTCGAGCACCCGCCCGGCGTCGGGGCCCGCCACCACCGCGGCCACCGCGTTGACGCTGACGTCGCGGCGCGCGAGGTCCGCCTCGAGCGTCGCGGGCGCCACCTCCGGCAGGGCGCCGGGCTGCGCGTAGGCCTCGGTGCGGGCCCCGGCCACGTCGACCGGCGGGCGCGAGCGCACCGTCGCGGTCCCGAACGCGCGGAAGGCGACGACCTCGGAGCGGGTCAGCGCGGCGAGCCGCTCGGCGAAGGCGATGCCGTCGCCCTCCACGACCACGTCGACCTCGCGCGGCTCCTCTCCGCGGGCGAGGTCGCGCACCACGCCGCCGACCAGGGCCACGCGCTGGCCGGGCTCCGCCGCCTCGACGATCCGCGGCACGGCGTCGCGCACGCGCGGCGAGGCGGCGAGGAGGGCGCGCGCGTCGGGTTCGCCTGCACGCGCGCCCATCCGCTACGCCTCCGCGACGACTTCGATCTCCACGCGCGCGCCGGCCGGGAGGTTCGCGACCTGGAACGTCGAGCGGGCCGGGTACGGCTGGCCCATGCGCTCGCTGTAGACGCCGTTCATCTCGCCGAACTCGCCGAGGTCGATCATGTAGACCTGCGCGCGGATCACCTTCGCGAGGTCGGACCCGGCCGCCTCGAGGATCGCCGCCACGTTGTCGAAGCACTTGTGGGTCTGCTCGACGATGCCGCCCTCGACCAGCTGGCCCGTCTCGGCGTCCAGCGGGATCTGCCCGGCCAGGAAGACGAGGCCGCCGGCCTTGACCGCCTGGTTGTACGGGGCGCCGCCCAGCGGGGCGGGCGCGTTGTCGGTGCGGATGATCTCCTTGGCCATGGTGCTCCTCGTGGCGTTCGCGTGTGCCCGCGGATGCTAGACGCGCGCCCCCGAACAGCAGCCGGATATACAGATATACTGGCGGTGTGAAGAAGGTGCTGCTCTCGATCGACGAGGACCTCCTGGCGGAGATCGACCGCACCGCGCAGCGTGCCGGCATGTCGCGGAGCGCCTGGGTCTCGCTGCAGGCCGCGCGGGGGCTCTCCGGCCCGCTGCGCAGCGAGGCGGAGCGCGCCGAGGCCGCCCGCACGGAGATGCACCGCATCTACCGATCGGCCCCTCGGACCTCCGCCCCAATCATTCCCACCGCCCTCGAGCTCAAGCGCATGCACGAGGAGCGCCTCGACAAGCTCGACCGCGCCGGGCGGCGACCCGCCGGCGGGGGCGCATGAGGCGCCCGCTCGTCATCGACGCCTCGGTCCTCGTCCCGTACTCGCTGCCGGAGCCTGACGACCTCGAGACCGGGCGGCTCGAGGACGCCTTCGCCGACCCGGGATCCGACGTCGTCGCCCCGCCCTTCGTCGACCTCGAGGTGCTGAACGTCGGCGCGCGCCGTCGCGGGCTCGACGAGCGCTCGCTGCTCGCGATCGCGGACGAGCTCGAGCGACTCCCCCTCACGCGCATCGACCCCGAGCTGCACGGCGTCGCGCGCTGGGCGGCCTTCGGTCTGAGCGCCTACGACGCGACGTACGCCGCGCTCGCCGAGCAGCTCGACGCGCGGCTCCTGAC
>JBEGMS010000090.1:0-6172 GCA_041182985.1 Actinomycetota bacterium | reverse complement strand
GCCTGCAGGGGCAGGCGGGGGATGAGCAGGGCGATCAGCACGCCCCGCCGATTCTAGTCGAACATATGTTCGATTCCCAGCGGGAGGGAGCTACGCCTCGGGCCGCTCGCGCCCGCCCAGGAGCTGCTCGAAGACCGCGTGCGGCTGGGCGCCGAGCACGAGCTCGCGCTCGTCGATCACGAAGGCCGGCACGGCGTTGATGCCGAGCCGGTGCGCCTCGCGCGTCGAGGCCTCCACGACCGCCCGGAAGGCGCGCGTCGCGATCGCCTCGTCGACCGCCGCCGGGTCGAGCCCGGCGCCGACGGCGACGTCCCGCACGACCGCCGGGTCGGAGACGTCGCGGCCCTCCTCCCAGAGCGCCGCCATCGCGGCCTCGTGGTAGGCCGGGTGCAGGCCCTGCTCGCGCGCCAGCTCGCCGAGCTCGAGCAGGAGCTGCGTGTTGGGGACGCGCTCGGGGTGCGGGGCGTAGGGCAGGCCGCTCTCGGCGAACATCTCGCGCACGCGGTCGAACATGCCGGGGCCGTACTTGGCCTCGAGCTCGGAGCGCGGGATGCCCTCCGGCGGGTACTCGGGGTGCAGGTCCCAGGGGAGCCACTCGATCTCGGCGCCGAACCGGCGCTCGAGCCACGTCGCCCGCTCGCAGGCGACGCGGCAGAAGGGTCAGAGGTAATCCGACCAGATCAGGATGCGCGGGGCGCCGTCCACCTAGTCCACCTCCATGCTCGGCTCGACGGCGTCGAGCGTGGCCTGCCGGGCGCTGACCAGGAGCTCGCGCTCCGCGGCCACGGACGCCCGCCGCGCCTTGAGGATCTCGCGCAGCATCACCTGCACGCTGCCGGCCACGGGGATGGCGAGGAGCGCGCCGATGATCCCGAGCAGCGAGGCGCCGACGAGGACGCTGGCCAGCACGATGAACGGCGAGACGTCCACCGTCTTGCGCATCACGACGGGCTGGATGACGTGGTTCTCGACGAGCTGGTAGACGATCGCGAACACGAGCAGGATCAGCGCCGCCGTGACCGACTGGGTGAGCGCGACGAGCACCGCGATGATCGAGCCGATCGTGGCCCCGATCAGCGGGATCAGGGCGAGCAGCCCGACGAGGAGGCCCAGCGCCAGCGCGTAGGGCACGCCGAGGATCCACGCGGTCAGGCCCATGGTCGTGCCCGCGATCACGGCGATCAGGAGCACGCCGCCCGTCCAGCGGGCGATCGTGCCGTTGACCTGCTCGAACACGTTGAGGGAGCGGTCGGCGTATCCGGGCCGCAGGAGCTCGGTGATCGCACGGGTCAGCCGCGGGATCTCGAGGAGCAGGAACAGGGTCATGAACAGGACCGTCAGCGCCTTGCCGAAGCCGGTCACCACGGCCGTCGCGACGCCGAGCAGGTTGCTGGCCTGCGCGGGCAGCCGGTCGGCGTACTGCTCGGCCAGCTCGCGCGTCTTGCTGAGGAAGTCGTAGCGCGCGTCGAGGTCCGCGAACGGGCCCCAGGCGCGGAGGTCGTCGACGAGGAGCGGCGCGCGCGCGGCGAGGGTGCGCATCTCGTTGTAGACCGGCGTCACGAGCGCCGCGACGATCAGGCCCACGAGGATGATCACGCCGAGGATGACGAGCGCCGCCGCGATCCCGCGGCGTCCGCCGAGCCGCCGCTCGAGGACCGTCACGATCGGGTTGAGCGCCAGCGCGAGGAAGGCCGCGACGACGATCAGCGTGAGGACGGAGCGGACCTGCCAGAGCCCGGCGATCAGCACGCCGAAGGCCAGCAGCGTGATCAGGACGCGGACGAGCGTCCGCGTCGCGATGGTCACCTCGACGCGCGGGGGCGGCTCCGGGACGGAGGACACGCGCCGAGTGTACCGCGGGGCGGGCTAGGCTCCCGGCATGACGGCGCCCCTGACCGTGGTGACGGGCGGCTCCGCGGGCATCGGCCTCGCGCTGGCTCGGCGCCGCGCCGCGCACGGCGACCGGCTGCTCCTCGTGGCCCGCGGCGAGGAGCGCCTGACCGACGCGGCGGCGGCGCTTCGCTGCGACCACCTCATCGCCGACGTCGCCCACGACGACGGGATCGAGGCGCTCGCGGAGCGCCTCGCCGGCGAGGCGCGCATCGGCCTGCTCGTCAACAACGCCGGCGGGCCGTTCCGGACGCCGCTCCTCGACCACGACGCCGAGGCTGCGCGCGACGCCGTCGAGCTCCTGTACCTCGCGATGGTGCGCGTGACCGCGCTGGCCTGGGACGGCCTCGTGGCCGCGCGCGGTGGGATCGTCAACGTGGTCAGCGTCGCGGGGACCGTCGCGACCGGCTCGGCGCCGCACTACGCGGCGGCCAAGCACGCCGCGATCGCCTGGTCGCGGGCGCTGCACGTCGAGGCCGCCGCCGCCGGGGTCCACGTGCTCACGGCTAACCCCGGCCCGGTCGCCACCAGCGCCTTCCCGCACGACCGCCTGCGCGGCCACCGCTGGGCGCGGCACGCCGTGCTCGACGAGGACGACTGCGCCGAGCGGATCCTGCGCGCGTTCGACCGCGGCCGGGCCGAGTCGTTCCAGCCCGAGTGGTGGCGGGCGGCCGCCGTGGCGCAGGCGGTCGCGCCGGGCGGGATGGCCCGCCTCGCGCGGCGCTCGCGGCGCCGCTTCGGCTAGCCGCGCGGCGCGAAGCCGATGCGGGCGCGCACGTCCTCGAGCACCGGCACGGCGATCGCGCGGGCGCGCTCGGCGCCCGCGGCGAGGATCCGCTCGACCTCACCCGGGTCCGCGGCGATCTCCGCGTGGCGCGCCTGGATCGGCTCCAGCAGCTCGACCACGGCGTCCGCGACCGCGCCCTTGAAGTCGCCGTAGCCGGAGCCGGCGAAGCGCCTCTCGAGGTCGGGGACGGGCGTGCCCTCGATCGCCGAAAGCAGCGACAGGAGGCCGGTGACGCCGGGCTTCGCCTCGGCGTCCGCGCGCACCTCGCCGTCGGAGTCGGTGACCGCGGACATGACCTTCTTGCGCAGGCGCTTGGGGTCGTCGAGCAGGAGCAGCGTGCCCTGCTCGGTGCCGCCGGTGGTCGACATCTTCCGCGTCGGCTCCTGGAGGTCGACGATGCGGGCGCCGACCGGCGGGATCTGGGCCTCCGGCACGACGAAGGTGTCGCCGTAGCGGCCGTTGAAGCGGATCGCGATGTCGCGCATGAGCTCGAGGTGCTGGCGCTGGTCCTCGCCGACCGGCACCAGGCCGGCGCGGTAGAGCAGCACGTCGGCCGCCTGCAGGACGGGGTAGTCGAAGAGGCCGACGGAGACGGACTCCTGCCCGCCCGACTTGTCCTTGAACTGCGTCATCCGCTTGAGTTCGCCGTAGGTGGCGACGCAGTTCAGGTACCAGGCGAGCTCGGTGTGCTCGGGCACGTGGCTCTGCGCGAACAGGACCGACCGCCCGGGGGCGACGCCCGCGGCCACGAGCAGGGTCGCCAGGGACAGGGTCGAGGCGCGCAGCGCCTGCGGGTCGACGGGGACCGTGATGGAGTGCAGGTCGACGATCGAGTAGATGCACTCGTGCTCGTCCTGCATCACCGCCCAGTGGCGGATCGCGCCCAGCAGGTTGCCGATGTGCTTGTCGCCGGTCGGCTGGATGCCGCTGAAGACGCGCGCCATGGGCGAAACCGTACCCGCGGGGCCGTCCGGAGGCGCAGGCGGTCTGGTAGGGTCGCCGCGTGGCCGAGCAGGACCACCCGCCGCTCGATCGCATCCGCGATCGCCTCGAGGACCTCTCGCCGAACGACCGGCTTGTGGCCGAGGCCGTTCTGCGCGACCCGACCGGCGTCGCGTTCCTGAGCGCCGACCAGCTGGCGGCGCAGTCCGGCGTCTCCAAGGCCGCGGTCGTGCGCTTCGGGGCGCGCCTCGGGTACGGCGGCTTCACCGGCCTGCAGGAGGCGCTGCAGGGCGGCATCAAGGAGCGACTCGAGGCCGTCGAGGAGGCGCCCGCGCCGAGGGGCACGCTGGTCGAGCGCTGGCTCTCGGCCGTGGAGGCCGACCTGCGCTCGGTCGCCGGCTCCACGACCCCGGCCACCCTCGAGCAGGCCGCGGCGCTGCTCGAGACGGGGGAGGGGTGGATCCACGTCTTCGGTCAGCGCGCGAGCGCCGCGGTCGCCGAGTACGCCTACTTCCTGCTCAACCCGATGCTCCCGAACGTCGTGCGCGTCGAGGCGGGGGAGTCCGCCCTCGCCGACCGGCTGATCGGGATCGGGCCCGAGGACCGCCTGCTCGCGTTCACGTTCCGGCGCTACGCGAAGGTGACGACCGAGGTCGCCGCCTTTTTCCAGGAGGCCGGCGCGCCGGTCGTGCTCGTCACGGACTCGCCCGCCGCCCCGGCCGCGCGCTACGCGACCGAGGTGCTGGTCTGCGCCGACGACTCCCCGGCGCCCTTCCCGACCGCGGTGACCGGGATCTTCCTCGTCGAGCTGCTCGCCGCGACCCTGCTCGAGCGCAACCCGTCGAGCATCGGCCGCCGCCTCGACGACGCCGAGCGCATCTGGGGCCGCTTCGGCACATACGGCGCGGAGGCCGGCGATCCGGACGAGACGCCGGACGTGCGGCAGGATTAGTCCGCACGGGTCGCGAAGGCGATCCCCACGTCATGGAGTCCCTTCCCCTCATCGGCGGCATCTGGGCGTCCATCGGGAACCTGCTCGCGCAGCTCGTCGAGCGGATCCAGGAGCTCGGGCTGTGGGCCGTCTTCCTGCTCACCATGGGCGACTCGTTCGGGCTGCCCTCGTCGGGCGAGTTCGCGTTGCTCGTCTGGAGCGGCCTTGAGGAGTACCCCCTGGCGCTGGTGATCCTGATCGGCTGGCTCGGGGCGATGGCCGGCGACAACTGCGCCTACTGGGGCGGCCGGCTGATCGGCAACCCCGTGATCCGCCGGGTGATCAGCGAGAAGAAGCGGGACGGCATCCAGGGCTACATCCACCGGCACGGCGCCAAGGCGATCGTCGGGGGCCGGATGCTCGCGGCCGTGCGCACCAAGGTGCACGTGCTGGCCGGCGCGGCCCATTACCCGTACGCGCGCTTCGTGGTCTACGACGCCCTCGGCTGCCTGATCTGGGCGCTCGCGTTCGGGCTGATCGGACGCCTGGTCGGCGACGCCGTCGGCGTCACGTCGATCGTGGACCGGATCGGCGTCGTCGCCGTGATCGGCGTGGCGCTCGTGATCGCGCTCGCGGTCGCCCAGCGCCTGATCCTGCCGCGGCTCGCCGCGCGGCGCCTGAACCAGGATTGAATGCGGCCACGACGGCCCTCTCAGGGGCCTCTCAGGTTGCCGGGGCAGACTGGCGGTGCGGAGGAAACCCGCGACCCCGAGGCCCCATGAAGAGCAGCAGCATCACACGCATCACGACGGGCACCCTGACGGTGCTCCTGACCGGCGCGATCGCCTACGGCGTGCACGCGTCAAACCAGGCCGACGCGGCCGCGTCCCAGGCGGACGCCTGGCGCGCGGAGGCGACGGGCTGGCAGTCCCTCGCGCAGGACGCCGCGAGCCGCAACGCCTCGCTCGCCGAGCGGAACCGGGCGGTCGTGCGGGAGTACAACGCCCTCGCCGACCAGGTCGGGGCGGCGCGCGCCGCGGAGGCCGCGACGGTGGTCGTGCCCGACGCGCCGCCCATCCAGGTCCAGCCCCAGCCGGCGCAGCCGCCGCAGAGCCAGGCCAGCTGATGGGCGCCATCGCGCACGCCGCGCTGGACTGGGCCTTTCCCGCGATGGGCACCCGCTGGCGGATCCACCACGGAGGCCGGATCGACGGCGCCGCCGCGCAGGCCGCGGCGGACCTCGTCCGCGCCGACGAGCGCCGCTGGTCGCGGTTCATCACGTCGAGCGAGGTGGCCCGGGCCACGCAGGCCGCCGGCCACGCCGTGCCCGTGTCCCCGGCGACCCTCGAGCTGGTCGCCGCCGCCCTCGACTGGTCCGAGCGCACGCAGGGCGCCTTCGACCCGCTGCTCGGCCGTGCGCTGGTCGCTGCGGGCTACGCGGATTGCCTCGGGCCCGCGCAGGCGGGCGTCCCATCCGAACGGCTGGCCGTCGAGCCCGACCGCGGCACGGTGCGCGTCCCCACCGGCGAGCGCCTCGATCTCGGCGGCATCGGCCAGTCGTGGTCCGCGCGGCGGGCCGGACGGCTGCTGGCCGATCGCACGGACGACGAGCGCATCGTCGT
>JBEGMS010000089.1:0-4894 GCA_041182985.1 Actinomycetota bacterium | reverse complement strand
GATCGCATCGCCGAGCCGGCCGGCCAGGGCGACCCGCTCCGACAGCGGCAGGGGCGCGTCGAGGAGCAGGGCGACGCCCTGCCGCTCGACCCTCTCCTGCTGCACGCCGAGCTGGTGCGTGAAGAGCGGCGTCAGCGCCACGATCCCGATCACGAGCCCGACGTGGCGAGCGGCGAGGGTCCAGCCGCCGTGGACGGCCTGCGGCGAGCGGCCCTTGAGCGCGGCGTCGGTCAGGGCCTCGATCGTCATCCCGAGCCCGAACCCGATCGCGATCTGCGGCGGCACGGTCCACTGCCAGGTCGGCTCGGGCAGGAGCGCGAGGCCGGCAAGGCCGGCGGCGAGCAGGACCGTGCCCGCCCCCGCCCGCTGAGGCAGCGTGCCGATCCGCCCGAACAGCCGCGCGCCGACGATCGCCGCGATCGGCATCACGGTGACCACGAGCGCGGTGGCGATCGGCGTCATCCGCCAGCCCTCGATCAGGAGCAGCACGATCAGGAACAGCGCGGCGGTCAGCCCCGCGCTGAGCAGGAGCAGGGCGAGGTTGGCGGCGACGTGGGGCCGGCCGGCCGGCACGGGCGCCGAGTGGGCCCGCACACGCAGGGTGGGCAGCGCGAGGAGGATCGCCGGCACCTGCACGAAGAAGATCGCCTCCCACGAGATCAGCTGCGTGAGCAGGCCGCCGAGGGCGGGCCCGCAGGCGGCGCCGAGGGCGCCGGCGGTGGCCCAGACCACGGCCGCCCGCCGCTCGGACCCCGTGGTCAGCGGCAGCACCTCGAGCGCCGCCGTGACGGCGAGCGCGCCGCCCACCGCCTGCACGGCGCGGCTGATCAGCAGCACCTCGAAGGACGGGGCCAGGGCGCAGAAGAGCGATGCCGCCGCGAACACCGCCATCCCGACGAACAGGAGCAGGCCGGGCGCGCGCCGGCGCACGAGGTGCGCGACCGGCACCGCCACGATCGCGAGCACCACGTTGAAGCCCGTCAGCACCCACGAGACCTGCTCGATCGTGAGCGAGTAGCGCACGAGGATGTCGGGCAGGGCGAGGACGACGATCGACGAGTCGCTCAGGACGAGCCCGACGGCGAGGGCCAGGCAGGCGGTGCGCAGGCGCTCGGACCCCATCAGGCGGAGTCTACGGCGAGGCCGGCGAGGAGGTCGGCGAGGGCCACCGGCCCCTCGACCACGAGCGCGGCCGCCCCGAGCACCTCGGGGGGCGTCTCG
This sequence comes from Actinomycetota bacterium, assembly GCA_041182985.1. Lineage (GTDB taxonomy): Bacteria > Actinomycetota > Thermoleophilia > Gaiellales > F1-60-MAGs149 > F1-60-MAGs149. Next base: position 3,673 of record JBEGMS010000089.1, on the reverse strand, counting down.
TCGGAGCGCACGGCGACGCCGACGTCGACCGCGCGCAGCGCGTCGAGGTCGGTCAGGTCGTCGCCGGCGTACAGCGAGCACCCCACGGCCGGGTGGGCGGCGAGCAGGTCGCGCACCGCCGTGCCCTTGTCGACATCGAGGGGCGGACGCGCCTCGAGCGCCATCCGGCCCCAGCGCCAGCCGAGCCCCTGCGCCGCGATCACGGGGACCGCGCGCTCCTCGAGCGCGGCCCGCGCCGCGTCGGGGTCGGGCGCCTCGCGCACGTGCACGGTCAGGGTCGCGCCCTTGTCCTCCACCCAACCGCCGACGGCGAGGGCGAGGGGCCCGAGCGCGTCGGTCGCGCGGCGAACGGCCGGCAGCCACGCCTCCACCCCCTCGGCCCAGCGGACCGCGCCGCCCTCGAGGAGCTCGAGGCCGTGGTTGCCGACGATCGCCACGCCCTCGACGCCGACGAGCCGCGCCGCGTCAGGGGCGGCGCGCCCCGAGACGCACGCGACCAGGGCGTAGCGGGCGACGAGGGCCGCGAGCACGGCGCGCGTCGCCGCCGGGACCGCGCTCAGGTCCGGGTGGGGGGCGATCGGGGCGAGCGTCCCGTCCACGTCGAGCAGGATCGCCCCCGCCCCGGGATCCGCGCGGAGGGGAGCGAGGGGGTCGAACGCCACTGGGGGATACCATAGCCCCGTGGACCTCTCCGCCCGGCTCCGGCAGGGGAACCTGCTCCCCTTCGTCGGGATCGGCGTCGTGGCGGGGCTGTTCGCGGCGATGTTCGGGATCGGCGGGGGCGTGGTGATCGTGCCGCTGCTGATGCTGGTGGCGAGGATGCCGCCCCGGATGGCGGCCGCCACCTCGCTCGCCGCCCTGATCCTGACCAGCCTGATCGGCGTCGTCCGCTACGCCGGCACGGGCCACGTCGACTGGATCGCCGCGATCCTGATCGGCATCCCGGCCGTGGTCGGCGTCCTGATCGGCATCCGCTTCCAGCGGCGCCTGCCCGCCGAGTGGCTCGTGCTCGGCTTCGGGGTGCTCGTGATCGCGATCGGGCTGCGGCTGGTGATCTGGGGCTGATGGAGCACGGGCCCGAGATCCTCGCCCTCGCCGGGCTGGCCGGCGTCGCGGCCGGCATCCTCGCCGGGCTGTTCGGCGTCGGCGGCGGCATCGTCTTCGTGCCGACCCTCGTCTTCCTGTTCGCCTTCGACCAGCTCGATGCGCAGGCCACGTCGCTCGCCGCGATCATCCCCGTGGCGCTGATCGGGGCGTGGCGCCAGAGCGGCGACGGTCAGATCGACTGGCGCGCGGCCGTGCTGATGGGCGGCGGGGCCGCCGTCGGCGTCCTGGTCGGCGCCGAGGTCGCCCTGCGCCTCGACGAGGCGACGCTGTCCCGCGTCTTCGGGGCGATCCTGATCCTGGTCGGCGGGGAGATGATCGTCTCCTCCGTCCGCAAGCTGCAGGCGAAGCGCGCTACGCCCGCCCCAGCTGACGGTCCGCGTCGGCCTTGATCGCCTCGACGATCGCGGGGTCGCGCAGCGTCGTCGCGTCGCCCAGCTCGCGGCCCTCGGCGATGTCCTTCAGCAGCCGGCGCATGATCTTGCCGGAGCGCGTCTTGGGCAGGTCCGGCGCGAACAGGAGCAGCGACGGCCGCGCGAACTTGCCGATCCCGACCGCCACGTGCTGGGCCAGCTCGCCGCGCAGCTCGTCGGTCGGCTCGTTGCCGTCGCGCAGGATCACGAAGGCCGCGATGTGCTCGCCCTTGATCTCGTCATGGGCGCCGATCGCCGCCGCCTCCGCGACCGCGGGGTGGCCGACGAGGCTCGACTCGACCTCCGTGGTGGAGATGCGGTGGCCGGCGACGTTGATCACGTCGTCGACGCGGCCGAGCAGCCAGATGTCGCCGTCCTGGTCGGTGCGGGCGCCATCGCCCGTGAAGTAGACCGTGGGGCCGAAGCGCGACCAGTAGGTGTCGACGAAGCGCTGGTCGTCACCCCAGATCGTGCGCAGCATCGAGGGCCAGGGTCGCTGCAGGGTCAGGTAGCCGCCGCCTCCGGTGGGCACCGGGTTGCCCTGCTCGTCGACGATCACGGGCTTCATGCCGGGCAGGGGACCGATCGCCGAGCCGGGCTTGGTGGTCGAGAGCCCCGGCAGGGGCGAGAGGATCACGGAGCCCGTCTCGGTCTGCCACCAGGTGTCCACGATCGGGCAGCGCCCGCCGCCGACGTGCTCGTGGTACCAGACCCAGGCCTCCGGGTTGATCGGCTCGCCGACGGTGCCGAGCAGCCGCAGGGACGAGGTGTCGTACTTCTGCACGGCCGCCTCGCCCGCCTTGATCAGGGCGCGGATCGCGGTCGGCGCGGTGTAGTAGATCGTCACCTTGTGGCGGTCGACGATCTCCCAGTGGCGCTCCCACGTCGGGTACTCAGGCGTGCCCTCGTAGAGGACGCCGGTCGCGTGGTTGGCCAGCGGGCCGTAGACCACGTACGTGTGGCCGGTGACCCAGCCGCAGTCCGCGGTGCACCAGTAGACGTCGTCGGCGCGGATGTCGAACACCCACTGGTGCGACAGGATCGCGCCCAGCAGGTAGCCGCCGGAGGTGTGCAGGATGCCCTTGGGCTTCGCGGTGGTGCCCGACGTGTAGAGCATGAACAGCGGGTCCTCGGCGTTCATCCGCTCGGGCTCGCAGCGCGGGTCGGCCTCCGCCATCGCCTCGTGCCACCAGGTGTCGCGGTCGTGCCAGGCGACGTCCTGCTCCGTGCGGCGCACGACGAGGACGTGCTCGACCGACGGGCACTGATCGACGGCCTCGTCGGCGATGTCCTTGAGGGGGATGGTCGCGCCCTTGCGCCAGGCGCCGTCGGCGGTGATCACGAGCCGGCAGGTGGCGTCCTGGATGCGGTCGGCGAGCGCCGTGGCGGAGAAGCCGCCGAAGACCACGCTGTGGATCGCGCCGATGCGGGCGCAGGCCAGCATCGCCACCGGCAGCTCGGGCACCATGCCGAGGTAGATGGCGACGCGGTCGCCCTTGCCGACGCCGAGCGCCTTGAGGGCGCTCGCCGCGCGCTCGACCTCGGCGAGGAGCTCGGCGTAGGAGATGACGCGCTCCTCGCCCGGCTCGCCGATCCACGTGAAGGCGGTCTTGTCGCCGCCGCCCGCCTCGACGTGCCGGTCGAGGCAGTTGTAGGAGAGGTTGAGCTCGCCGTCCTTGAACCACTTGTAGAACGGCGGGTTGGAGGCGTCGAGCGACTCGGTCGGCTCGCGGTACCAGGTGATCTCGGACAGCGCGCGGCGCATCCAGAAGCCCTCGAAGTCGGCCTCGGCCTCCTCGTGCAGGGAGCGGTCCGCGACGCGCGCGGCGCGCGTGAACGCCTCGGGCGGCGGCACGGTGCGCGTCTCCTCCAGATGTGCCTCGATCGCCTCGCTCATCGCCGCGCTCCCTCCTCCTCAGACGCCGCAAGGGTAGCCGCAACCGTCGGTGCCGTCGACAGGCCGTGCCGCGCCGGGCACGCGGGCTTCTCCGCATTGCGACACGGCCCTCGCGGAGGGGCTCTACCATTGCGGTGTGCGCGTGCGTGATCGGGGCGTAGCCGGGGATCCGGATCTGCAGCGCGAAGCCCGCCGCCCGCCCCTCGGGCGCGGCGCTGGGGGCGTCCGCCGCGGAGGCCCCGAAGCCCACGGCGAGCGC
>JBEGMS010000088.1:0-5917 GCA_041182985.1 Actinomycetota bacterium | reverse complement strand
CCTTCGGGGCCCGCGCGTACAGCCAGGGCGGCGTCTGGTCGGACGCCCGGCCCGACCGGCTGACCGCCCCCGTGGCGGGCGTCTACCAGGTGACGGCGGGGGTGGTGTTCGACGACAACGGCAGTGGCGCGCGCGGGTTGTGGATCGTGGATGCGGGGAGCGGGGCGGTGCTCGTCGGAGAGCGGCAGAACGCCGTCAGCGCGAACAGCCCGACGGATCTCGCGATCGGCACGGTCGTGCGTCTGGAGGCGGGACAGGCCGTCGCCGTGCAGGCCTCGCAGACCGCCGGCCGCACCGTCGCCGTCCTCGGCAGCGACCAGCAGACGGCTCTGGGCCTGCAGTTCCTGAGCCCGTAGCGGCCCGTCCGACCGGTCCGGTAGAACCGCACCAACGGCGTCTCGGCGCCTCCAGCGCGGAACCCGCCCCGCCGGGGTGACGGTTCCCGTTTGGCGCTTTCGCGCGTTTGCCGTACAGTTCCCCGGTCGCGACTCCGGTCGCCTCTCTCATCGCGCGCCTCCCGGCGCGCGACCAACCCCCGGTAGAGGTCCTTTGCCCACTATCAATCAGCTCGTGCGCAAGCCGCGCACGCCCGAGAAGTCGAAGAACAAGACGCCCGCGCTGAAGGGCGCCCCGCAGAAGCGCGGGGTCTGCACGCGCGTGTACACGACGACCCCGAAGAAGCCGAACTCGGCGCTCCGGAAGGTCGCCCGCGTCCGGCTCTCGAACGGCATGGAGGTCACGGCCTACATCCCGGGCATCGGCCACAACCTGCAGGAGCACTCGGTCGTGCTGATCCGCGGCGGCCGCGTGAAGGACCTGCCGGGCATCCGCTACAAGATCGTCCGCGCCGCGCTCGACACCTCGGGCGTCGCGGACCGCAGGCAGGCCCGCTCCAAGTACGGGGCCAAGAAGTCCTAATGCCCCGTCGCGCCGACATCGTCCCCCGGGAGCTCGTCCCCGACCCCGTCTACGGGTCCACCCTGGTCACGCAGGTGATCAACAAGGTGATGCTCGACGGCAAGCGCTCCAACGCGGAGCAGATCGTCTACGGCGCCCTCGCCATCGTGGCGGAGAAGGCCGGCCGCGAGCCGGTCGAGGTGCTCGACCAGGCGATCAAGTCGGTCACGCCGGTCCTCGAGACCCGCAGCCGGCGCGTCGGCGGCGCCAACTACCAGGTGCCCGTCGAGGTCCCCGCCCGCCGCGCGCGCACTCTGGCCGTGCGCTGGCTGGTCACGTTCGCGCGCCAGCGCCGCGAGCGCGGCTCGGCCGAGCGCCTGGCCGCCGAGATCCTGGACGCGACCAACCAGCAGGGCGGCGCGTTCAAGCGCAAGGACGACATCTACCGCATGGCCCAGGCCAACAAGGCCTTCGCCCACTACCGCTGGTAACCCCCATGAGCACCGTCATCGAGACCCAGACCGAATCGGCCGCGCCCGCGGCCAGCGAGCTCGGCAAGTTCCGCAACATCGGGATCATGGCCCACATCGACGCGGGCAAGACCACCGTGACCGAGCGCATCCTGTTCTACACGGGGCGCACCCACAAGCTGGGCGAGGTCCACGAGGGCGCCGCGACGATGGACTGGATGGTCCAGGAGCAGGAGCGCGGCATCACGATCACCTCGGCGGCCACGACGGCGCTGTGGTCGGGCCACCGGATCAACATCATCGATACACCCGGGCACGTGGACTTCACGGTCGAGGTGGAGCGCTCGCTGCGCGTCCTCGACGGCGCGGTCGCCGTGTTCGACTCGGTCGCCGGCGTCCAGCCGCAGTCCGAGACCGTCTGGCGCCAGGCCGACAAGTACCAGGTGCCGCGCATCGCGTTCGTCAACAAGATGGACCGCGTCGGCGCCGACTTCGACTTCGTCAAGCAGACGATCATCGACCGCCTGGGCGCGAACCCCGTCGCCATCCAGATCCCGATCGGCGCCGAGGAGGACTTCCGCGGCATCGTCGACCTGGTGCGCATGAAGGCGATCACCTTCGACCAGGACGAGCGCGGCCTGTCGTGGTCCGAGTCCGACCCGGAGGGCGACCTCCTGGCCGCCGCCGAGCTGGCCCGCCACGAGCTGGTCGAGGCCGTCGCCGATCACGACGAGGAGATCATGCTGGCCTTCCTCGAGGACCAGCCGATCGACGAGCAGGCGCTGGTGGCCGCGATCCGCGCCGCCACGCTCGACCTCTCGATCACGCCGCTCCTGTGCGGCACCGCCTTCAAGAACAAGGGCGTCCAGCAGCTGCTCGACGCCGTCGTCGCCTACCTGCCGAGCCCGCTCGACATCCCGCCCGTGACCGGCACGAAGCCGCGCTCGGACGAGGAGCTCGTGCGCGAGGCCAAGCTCGACGCCCCGTTCGCGGCGCTCGCCTTCAAGGTCATGAGCGACCCGTTCGTCGGCAAGCTGACCTACTTCCGCGTCTACTCCGGCACCCTCTCCGCCGGCTCCCCCGTCTACAACGCGTCGACGGACAAGAAGGAGCGGGTGGGCCGCATCCTCCAGATGCACGCCAACCACCGCGAGGAGCGCGACGAGATCGGCGCCGGCGAGATCGCGGCCGCCGTCGGCCTCAAGGCCACGACGACCGGCGACACCCTCTGCGACGAGAAGAACGCGATCCTGCTCGAGTCGATCGACTTCCCCGAGCCGGTCATCGAGGTGGCCGTCGAGCCGAAGACGAAGGCCGACCAGGACAAGCTCGCGACGGCGCTCCAGCGCCTCTCCGAGGAGGATCCGACCTTCCGCGTCAAGACGGACGAGGAGACGGGCCAGACGCTGATCGCCGGCATGGGCGAGCTGCACCTCGAGATCATCGTGGACCGCCTGATGCGCGAGTTCTCCGTCGACGCCAACGTCGGCAAGCCGCAGGTCGCCTACCGCGAGACGATCCGCAAGGCCGTCGAGAAGGTCCAGGGCAAGTTCGTCCGCCAGACCGGCGGCCGCGGCCAGTACGGCGACGTCTGGCTGCGCGTCGAGCCGACCGAGCCGGGCGAGGGCTACTCGTTCGCCTCGGAGATCGTCGGCGGCGTCGTGCCCAAGGACTACCACAACGCGGTCGACCAGGGCGCCCGCGAGGCGCTCGAGACCGGCGTCATCGCCGGCTTCCCCGTGGTCGACGTGAAGGTCGCCCTCGTCGACGGCTCGTACCACGACGTCGACTCGTCCGAGATGGCCTTCAAGATCGCCGGCTCGATGGCCCTCAAGGAGGGCCTGCGCAAGGGCGACTCGGCCCTCTTGGAGCCGATCTTCGCGGTCGAGGTCGTGACGCCCGAGGAGTACATGGGCGACGTGATCGGCGACCTCAACAGCCGGCGCGGCCGCGTCGAGGGCATGGAGCCCCGCGGCAACGCGCAGGTGATCACGGCCCGCGTCCCGCTCGCCGAGATGTTCGGCTACGCGACCGACGTGCGCTCCCTCTCGCAGGGGCGCGCCACCTACACGATGCAGTTCCTCCGCTACGAGGAAGTGCCCAAGAACATCGCCGAGACGATCACGTCGAAGGCGTGAGCAGCAGTACCCCGAGACACGAGAAAGACTGACGACCAGGGAGCCCCGGAGAAGACGATGTCCAAGCAGAAGTTCGAGCGCACCAAGCCCCACCTCAACGTCGGCACCATCGGCCACATCGACCATGGCAAGACGACGCTGACGGCTGCCATCACGAAGGTCCTCGCCGAGCGCGGCGGCGGCGTCGCACGCGACTTCGCGTCGATCGACAACGCCCCCGAGGAGCGCGAGCGCGGCATCACCATCAACACCGCGCACGTCGAGTACGAGACCGAGGGCCGTCACTACGCGCACGTCGACTGCCCGGGCCACGCCGACTACATCAAGAACATGATCACGGGCGCCGCCCAGATGGACGGCGCGATCCTGGTCGTGTCGGCCGCCGACGGCCCGATGCCGCAGACGCGCGAGCACATCCTGCTCGCCCGCCAGGTCGGCGTGCCGTACATCGTCGTCGCCCTCAACAAGGCCGACATGGTGGACGACCCCGAGCTGCTCGAGCTCGTCGAGCTCGAGGTCCGCGAGCTGCTCTCCTCGTACGAGTTCCCGGGCGACGACATCCCCGTCGTCAAGGTCTCGGCGCTGAAGGCGCTCGAGGGCGACGCCCAGTGGACCGAGTCCATCGTCGAGCTGATGAACGCCGTCGACTCGTACATCCCGGAGCCGGTCCGCGACACGGACAAGCCGTTCCTGATGGCGATCGAGGACGTGTTCACGATCACCGGCCGCGGCACCGTCGTCACGGGCCGCATCGAGACCGGCGTGATCACCGTCGGCGACGAGGTCGAGGTCGTGGGTCTCAAGGACACCGAGAAGACCACGGTCACCGGCGTCGAGATGTTCAACAAGGACCTCGACCGCGGCGAGGCGGGCGACAACGCCGGCTGCCTCCTGCGCGGCCTCAAGCGCGAGGACGTCGAGCGCGGCCAGGTCCTGTCCAAGCCGGGCTCGATCACCCCGCACACGGACTTCGAGGCCGACATCTACGTCCTGACCAAGGAGGAGGGCGGTCGCCACACCCGCTTCCTGTCGGGCTACCGGCCCCAGTTCTACTTCCGCACGACGGACGTCACCGGCGCGGTGGTCCTGCCCGACGGCACGGACATCTGCCTGCCCGGCGACCGCACGTCGATCAAGGTCGAGCTGATCCAGCCGATCGCCATGGACGAGGGCCTGCGCTTCGCCATCCGCGAGGGTGGCCGCACCGTCGGCGCCGGCGTCGTCACGAAGATCATCAAGTAGGACCATTGGCCGAGCAGAAGATCCGCATCCGCCTCAAGGGCTACGACCACCAGACGCTGGACCGGTCGGCAAAGGACATCGTCGACACGGCGGTGCGCTCCGGCGCGACCGTGTCCGGCCCGGTGCCCCTGCCCACGGAGAAGAACGTCTACTGCGTGATCCGGTCGCCGTTCAAGGACAAGGACTCGCGTGAGCACTTCGAGATCCGGACCCACAAGCGGCTGATCGACATCCATTCCCCCACGCCGAAGACGGTCGACTCGCTGATGCGGCTCGATCTGCCCGCCGGCATCGACATCGAGATCAAGCTCTAGCGACATGAAGGCAATCATCGGACGCAAGCTGGGCATGACCCAGCTCTTCACGGAGGACGGGGCGCGCCTGCCCGTGACCGTGATCGAGGCGGGCCCGTGCCCGATCGTCGGCGTGCGCACCGCCGAGGCGGATGGGTACGACGGCGTGCAGCTCGCGTTCGAGGCCGTCGATCGCGACGACCTCTCGAAGCCCGAGGCCGGCCACCTGGCCAAGTCGGGCGTCGGCCCGCACCGGCACCTGCGCGAGTTCCGGGGCACCACCGACCTCGCCGTCGGCGAGGCGGTGACCGTCTCGGTGTTCGGGCCGGGCGACCACATCAAGGTCTCCGGCACGAGCGTCGGCAAGGGCTTCGCGGGCACGATCAAGCGGCACAACTTCAGCCGCGGCCCCGTCACGCACGGCTCGCACAACGTCCGCGCGCCCGGCTCGATCGGCCAGTCCGCCTGGCCGTCGCGCGTCTTCAAGGGCAAGCGGATGGCGGGCCAGATGGGCAACGAGCGGGTCACCCAGAGCGGGCTGACCGTGATCGACGTCGACCCGAGCCGCAACGTGCTGCTCGTGTCGGGCTCGATCCCGGGCCCGACCGGCGGCCTCGTCGAGATCCGGGAGGACGCGCACTGATGGCTCTGACCGCCCCCATCGTCGGCGGGAAGGGCACCGTGCCCCTGCCCGAGGCCGTGTTCGCCGTCGAGGCGTCGAGCGGGCTCCTGCACGAGGTCGTGACGGCGGAGAACGCCGGACGCCGCCAGGGCACGCACGCCACGAAGACCCGCGGCATGGTCGCGGGCGGCCGCGCCAAGCCGTTCCGTCAGAAGGGCACCGGCCGCGCCCGCCAGGGCACGACCCGCGCCGCCC